>DATNQE010000739.1:0-2277 GCA_036702895.1 Trichocoleus sp.
TTCTGGCAAGAAAGATAGTAAGTCCGTTCTCCAATTTTCTTTTACAGGCAACCAGATTAATCAGAATAGTCTCAATTACTTTGCTGATTGAAGTCTCTTTGCTAACTTCAGCTACTCCTATAGCTTGCGTCGAGCTAGTTAGGACATTTGAGAGCAGTGGGGGTTATGGGGGCAAAGCCCCCAGCCAGGGGTTTCACCCCTGCACCCCGTGTCCTAACCAATCCATCTACTGCTATAGCATTGAGAGAATCATTAGCTAATTGACCTACGACTAATAGGGCACATCACTGCACTGTGTGACGCGCCCTATGGGTTGAAAAGAGGTTTACTAACTGGGTGCGTTGCCTTGAGGCGGCAACACCCTAGCTAAAGTGTCCTGGCACCTTAGCCCCTGCGGCTAAGGTGCCCCTACCAACTAGCGGTCTATGGAGGGCCGGCCTTCGGTGTTGATATCGAGTTCTTCTCGACGTACTGTTTCGTTTGTCGTGGCAACCTCTTGGTCAACTTCCTTGCGAAGCTGGACTTCCTCTCGGACAAACGTCTCTTTGCGGATATCGGGCGTGTCCTCATAGACTTCAACGCGCTCGACTTCCCCTTCTTTGAAGGCATCGGCTGAGGCATTAGCTGCTGGTTGGTTTACCGGAGTTCGCTCGATAACTACGCGCTCTTTTTCAAGAGGAACATCAACTCCGACGGTCGATGTCTCAACGTGCTTACCGATAGTGACTTCCCCGGTTTTTTGGCGCTGCTTATGAGCAACTAAGCGCTCTTCATAGAGCTTAAGATTCTGGTGATCACGATCGCTCATATTGTACAAATCGGGGTCTTGATCGTATCTGCTTGAGCTGCGGTCAAAGGCTGCTGCTGTAGTGCCCGCTGCGGCCCCGGTGGTGGCAGCAGTTGCTCCGATGTTTCTATCCGAGCGATAAATACCGCGCACTTGATCTTCGTGCTCTTCGTCAATCTTGTCTAGGCTGTCGTCTACGTTTGGCAGGTTTTCTACCTGCTCTTTTGTCAGGCTGCGGGCGATCACTCGCTTATTGGTGTAATCGAGCTGAGCTTGTCCAATGGGCAGCAAAACTTTCTTGCCAAACACCCAAGTTCCTGTGTCTACAATTAAGTAGCGAATGCGACCCTCTGCTTCGTCAACCAAGATGTCTTTGACGCTGCCAACCTTGTCGTTGCCCTGAGCATAGACATCAAAATTAGTGATGTCGCTCTTGTCATCAGCAGCATCTGAATAATTGCTGTAAAAATCTTTGGCTTTAACTAGTGCCATGCGGCTTCTCCCAATAACTTTGTGTTGTTTCCATTATTGGAGAACATAGAAACTGCGGCATCTTGCTATGGAGAGGTCGAGCAATTAACCTTCTCTCTAGAAGTAAGGAATATATGTCAACGATTGATTAGATTTGTATTGCCAAGTCTGCCGATAAAGACGAGCAGATTCGGCATTAGGGATGCAAACAGCATCCCCTTTCAAATATCTTTATTGCCGAGCCTGCTGCTCAATATACGTATTGACCTGGGTAGTTAAATGGTTGACCTGCTCTACCAGCACCGACTGCTGAGCAGAGGTGGCCCGCAGCAAACTTACCAACTGCATATGCTGCTCAATGAGCGCTGCCTGCTGGGCCGAAGCGGCTTCTAAAATGGCGGCGGCGCTGGCGAGGCGTTGCTCAACTAGCTCAAAGCGTTGCTCAGGGGTCATGCTAAAACCGGGCAAAGGGATAGGGCTAGGGTACCCTAGCTGCTGGGCCATAACCGCCGCCGCCGGGAGTTGCGATCGCAACCACATCCCCCACTTCCACCTCCACCGTGGCCTGGCTGCCCAGCAGCTCTACTGCGCCGTCGGCTCTTTCAACGCTGTTCTCGCCCACCTGGCCGGGGTTACCCCCCGCCAAACCAAAGGGGGGCACCCGGCGATGGCTGGAGAGAATGGCTGCTGTCATCGGTTCACGAAACTCTAGCCGTCGAATAATGCCGTTACCGCCCCGATACTGCCCCTGCCCGCCGCTGCCCTGACGGATGGCAAACGTCTTAAGCAGTACCGGAAAGCGCCACTCCAGCACCTCTGGGTCGGTCAGCCGCGAGTTTGTCATGTGGGTGTGAACAGCGTCGGTGCCGTCAAAGCCAGAACCAGCCCCCGACCCGCCGCAGATGGTTTCGTAGTACTGGTGCTGCTGGTTGCCGAAGGTGAAATTGTTCATCGTGCCCTGAGCCGCTGCCATTACTCCCAGGGCTCCATAGAGGGCATCGGTCACTGCTTGGGAAACC
>DATNQE010000748.1:0-4654 GCA_036702895.1 Trichocoleus sp.
CAATGCCCACCCTACGGCTTTTTACTCCTCTCTCCTCCCTCCTCTCTCCTCCCTTAAATGCAAAAAGCCATCTTCCTCGACAAAGACGGAACCCTGATCGAAGACGTCCCCTACAACGTCAATCCCAGCCGCATGCTGCTGTGCCCAGGAGTGCTGAGTGGGGTGAAGAAGCTGCATCAGGCGGGCTACTTGCTGATTGTGATTTCCAACCAATCGGGCGTGGCGCGGGGGTACTTCACCGAAGCGGCATTGGGGCCGGTGGAGCAGCAGCTACGGCGAATGCTTAAGGTACCGCTGGCAGGGTTTTACTACTGCCCCCATCATCCCCACGGCTCCGTTTTGGAATATGCCTATGCCTGTGAATGCCGCAAGCCAGAACCCGGAATGCTGTTTCAGGCGGCAGCGGATCACGGCATTGACCTGCGCCAGTCGTGGTTTATTGGCGACATTTTGAACGACGTTGAGGCGGGCCGTAAAGCGGGCTGCCGCACGATTTTGATCGACAACGGCAACGAAACCGAGTGGGTGCTGACACCGGACCGGGTGCCCCATCACACCACAACCGATGTAGACCTCGCTGCCGACTACATTCTCCAGGCCCAACATCCTCACAGCTACACCCCCAGCCATGAACACTCCAGACGCTCAAACCAGCCGGTTGCTTGATTTAATCGATCGCTTTGCCCAGCTCAAGGTGCTGGTAATTGGCGAAGCCATTCTCGATGGCTACCTCCAGGGCGGGGCCACGCGCCTTTGCCGAGAAGCGCCCGTGCCCATTGTGGACGTAGACCAGCGGCAGTACGCACCGGGAGGGGCAGCCAACACAGCGGCAAATGTAGCCAGCCTGGGCGGCGAGACGTATTTTTTATCGGTAATCGGCTGCGACTACGAGGGCGATCGGCTGCGGGAAGCCCTGGCTGAGCGGGACGTGCGGTTGGATGATTTGCTGAGCCATCCCCAGCGACGCACCTTAACCAAGCAGCGGGTGATGGCGTCTTCCCATCTGCTGGTGCGCTTTGACCAGGGCAGCACGGATGCAATTACTGGCGAAGTGGAGGAACTGCTGATTCAAAAGCTGGTGCAGCGGTTCCCGACCTGCGATGCGGTGGTGATTTCGGACTATGCCTACGGCATTTTCACGCCGAGGGTGATCGAAACGCTGGGGCAGCTTCAGTCCGAGCATTCCCGCGTGATTGTGGCGGACTCTAAGCGATTGCAGACCTACGCTGAGGTGGGCGTTACTGCCGTTAAGCCCAATTACGACGAGACGGTGCAGCTGCTGCGCCTGCCCAAGCTCAGCGGCCACGAGCGGGTTGAGCAGATGTCCCGCTACGGCCAGAGCGTGCTAAAGATTGCGGGCACCCAAATGGCGGCGCTCACCCTGGATGAGGATGGGGCCGTGATTTTTGTGGGCGATCGTCCTCCCAGCCGCACCTTTGCCAAACCTGCCCCCGGTTCCCACGCAACTGGGGCTGGCGATACCTATGTAGCAACCTTGGCCTTGGCGCTGGGGGCCGGGGCAGACCCGAATGCGGCGGCTTCCCTGGCGGCAATGGCAACCGCCGTCATTGTGCAGGAGGAAGGAACGACCTGCTGCAATCCGCTAGCCCTGCGCCGCACCCTGTTTGACCAGAACAAGCGGATTTTCAACCACACGGAGCTGGTGTCGCTGGTGGACCAGCACCGGGCGCTGGGTAAGCGGGTAGTGTTTACCAACGGCTGCTTCGACATTTTGCACTCCGGTCACGTCACCTGCCTGGAGCAGGCCAAGGCGCTGGGAGATGTGCTGATTGTGGGCGTGAACAGCGACGAGAGTGTGCGCCAACTCAAGGGGCCGACCCGTCCGGTGAACAGCTTGTCCGATCGGCTGACGGTGCTGGCGGCCCTGGGCTGCGTGGACTATGTGGTGCCCTTTAGCGATCGCACGCCTCGCGAACTTATTCGCATCATTCGCCCCGATGTCTATGCCAAAGGCGGCGACTATACCCGCGACACTTTGCCGGAAACGCCGCTGATTGAGGAACTAGGCGGCGAGGTGAGAATTTTGCCCTACCTGGACAATCGCTCGACCACCAACCTGATTCAGCAAATTCGCACAGGGTACGCCGAATGACGCCCGTTGCCCCAACGCCTAACTGGCCCGTGGACGCTTGGAAAACAGCCAACCGGATTCTCTGCATTCGCCTGGACAGCCTGGGGGATGTGCTGATGACGACGCCAGCTCTCAGCGCCATCAAGGAGACCAATCCCCAGGCCCATCTAACCCTGATGACTTCGGAGGCAGGAGCTGCGATCGCACCTCTGCTGCCCATCCTCGACGAGACCCTGGTCTACGATGCCCCCTGGCTTAAGGCAACGGCCCCGCGCGCCAGCAGCCAGCCTGAATACGCGATGTTCGAGGCGCTGCGCCAGCAGCAGTTCGACGCGGCTATTATCTTTACGGTCTACAGCCAGAATCCGCTGCCCTCAGCCTTTATGGCCTACATGGCGGATATTCCGCTGCGGCTGAGCCACTGCCGCGAGAACCCCTACCAGCTCCTGACGCACACCGTTAAAGAGCCGGAGCCGGAGCAGTTCATTCGCCATGAAGTGCAGCGTCAGTTAGACCTCGTTGCCAGTGTAGGGTTTCATGCGGCAAATCCCCGTATGGCGCTCGATATTCCCCTCAAGGCACAGAAGCGAGTTGCTTTGCTGCTGTCGGAGCTGGGTCTAAGCGGTGCGAATCCTTGGGTTGTCATTCACCCCGGCGCGTCGGCTCCCTCCCGTCGCTATCCCCCCGAGCAGTTCGCTCAGGCAGCCGATGTTCTCCAGGCTCAGGGCATTCCAGTGGTGTTTACAGGAACCGAGCCCGAACGTCCCCTAATCGACTCCATTCGGTCCCAAATGGGTACACCTTCGCTGTCGGTAGTGGGGATGCTTGACCTGGCTGAAATGGCTGCGCTGCTTCAGGCAGCTCCCCTCCTGCTGTCAAACAATACTGGGCCAGTTCATTTGGCAGCAGCGGTCGGCACACCTGTGGTTGACCTGTATGCGCTGACCAATCTCCAGCACACGCCCTGGGGCGTGCCGAATCGGGTGCTGTACCACGATGTACCCTGCCGTCTTTGCTATAAGAGCGTTTGCCCCGAGGGGCACCATGACTGCCTACGGCGGGTGGAGCCGGAGCGGGTGATCATGGCGGTGCTGGAGCTGCTGGCGGAAACGCGAGCGGGTGCGCTTGATCTGGAGGTGTCAACGCCTTGTTTGGACCTGGCGGCTCCTGGGGTTTGATGTGCGTTGAATCATCGCGCTGATACCCAGCTAATGGTGGGCACTGCCCACCCTACCCGTTTCCATCCTTCTGCCTTTTGCCCTCTGCCCTCTGCCTTTCTCCCTTGTCTTTTCCTATGCCTACTGTCAACGTCCTCATTCCTACTTACAACCGCCCTACCGCTTTAGCTGTGACGCTAACGGGGCTGTGTGCCCAAACGTTTCGCGACTTTAGCGTGATTGTTTCTGATCAGAGCGAAGACGAGAACGTCGCTGATGTGGGAGAAATTCAGGCGGTGGCGCGGGTGTTGCGATCGCATCAAACCCCCGTCAAGCTCCTCAAGCACCTGCCCCGACAGGGTATGGCCGAGCATCGTCAGTTCCTGCTAGGGCAGGCCGATGCGCCCTATGTGTTGTTCATTGACGACGATGTGCTGCTAGAGCCCTGGGCCCTTGAGAATCTGGTACAAACGATTCAGAAAGAAGGGTGCGGGCTGGTGGGAATGCCCCTGATTGGCCTCAGCTTTGCCGAGGATGTGCGACCCCAGGAGCAACGGCCGTTTCAGTTTTGGCAGGGGCCGATTGAGCCGGAGGTAATTAAGCCAAATACGCCGCAGTGGGAGCGTTGGCGGCTGCACAATGCCGCGAACCCGCTACACATTCAGCAGCGGCTGGGCCTGACGCCCAATCAGCCTCGACCCTACAAAGTGGCCTGGGTGGGAGGCTGCGTTCTCTTTGACCGGGAAAAGCTGCTGAGCGTCGGTGGCTTTGGCTTTTGGGAGGATGTATCGCCCACCACCTGCGGTGAGGATGTGCTGGCCCAGCAGCGGGTCATGGCGAAATACGGCGGCTGCGGCATTTTGCCGTCGGGGGCGTACCACCAGGAGGTGCCGACCACCATTCGCGATCGCAGCCAAGATGCCCACCACTTCCTCCCGGTCGAGGTGTAGGGGCTATGCAGCGGATTCTATTTATTGAGCTTCTGGGCGGCTTGGGCGATACGCTGATCGCCCTGCCTGCGATGCAGGCGCTGGCCGCGTCCCATCCTGATGCTCGGCTCACTGCTCTCACCTTTGAGCCGGGAGGCGAACTGCTGCGCTGTCATCCCCTGATTCACGAAATTATTCAGATACCCAAAGGAACAGCGCGGCAGGCCGTCGAGCAGCATCTGGCTCGGGCTACCTACGACCTGATTGTGACCGATGTAAGCTACGAGGGGATTGCCGATTTGGTGCGGCAGAGCGGGGCGGGGTGCACCGTGACAAACCTGTGGCGCAACCCGCCGGGGAATCAGCTGGTTTGCGATCGCTTCCTGCAAATCTTGCTGGAAGAGGCGCTGATTACCGAAGCGGCAGCCCTTTACCGCCATCCTGAAATCCACCTCACTCAGGCCGAGCGGGTCGAA
>DATNQE010000750.1:0-3178 GCA_036702895.1 Trichocoleus sp.
GTTTAGATCCTATCAGCTTTGAAAAATTTACTTGAGCCGATTGATGAAGAGCTGCTGACCTTAACCAAACCCTTAAATCCCTTTAATCTTCGCCTTTTGAAGCCCCTTTAAGGGGAGTTTGAGATATTAGAAATAAAGAACTTTTTCCTGCAAATAATTGTTTTTTAGGTCCTGTATTTCCCTGCAGATTTGTAAAGTCTTTTTACTATCTGAGAGCCTACAGCAGGATAGCCGATCGCTCTGCGAGCTCGGAACGCTCTCCTTTGTAAAGGGTGATATGCCCTGCGATCGCTTCTCCCTTAAAACGCTCAATCACGTAGGTCAGCCCGTTACTGGCGGCATCCACGTAAGGGTTGTCGATCTGGTCAGGGTCGCCCGTCAGCACAATCTTGGTGCCCTCACCGGCTCGGGTCAGAATGGTTTTGACCTCGTGGGGCGTGAGGTTTTGGGCCTCATCCACAATCAAAAACTGCTTGGGAATGGTCCGGCCCCGAATGTAGGTCAGCGGCTCGATCTGGAGCAGCCCCTGATCCTGCATTTCCTCATGTCCGCGCCGCCAGTGCTCGGGTTTGCCGCGGCTGTCCTGGGTGTTAAAAATCAGATCAAAGTTGTCGTAGAGCGGCTGCATCCAGGGGTTGAGCTTCTCAGAAATGTCTCCCGGCAAATAGCCTAAGTCCCGGCCCATAGGCACAATTGGGCGAGCGATCAGCAGGCGAGAGTAGAGCCGCTCATCGGCTACTTTTTGTACCCCCGCTGCGATCGCAAGCAGCGTTTTGCCAGTACCCGCCTTGCCCACCAGCGTTACCAGGGGAATCGAGTCACGCAGCAGCAGCTCAAAGGCAAAGCGCTGCTCCCGGTTACGCGGCTGGACCCGCGAGACGCAAGCATGGGGCAATTTATTGAGGGGCACCAGCTTGCCTGTTTCTCCCTCCACAAAAGCCAGCGCCGTGTGGGCCGGATTGGTTTCGTCCACCAGGGTTACTGCCTGGTTGGGGTAGAGCGGTATGGTTAGGCCTGCGTGGTGCTCCCGAAAGAGCTGGTCAATGGTGGTAGCGGGCACTAGCACTTCAGCGGTGCCGGTGTATAAATCGCTGACGTCGACCTTGTCGGTTTCATAGTCCTCGGCCACTAGCCCTAGCGCGTCAGCCTTGATCCGCAGGTTGGTGTCCTTGCTGATGAGAACGACGGGCGAGTTGTAGTCATCCTTGAGCTCCATTGCCACTGCCAAAATGGCGTTGTCGCCCTGGTCGCCCTCTAGCTCAGCGGGCAGCTTCTCCAAAGTGTCGCGATGACAGAGCGCGACCCGCAGCGTGCCCCCATTATCAAGGGGAATACCCTGGGTGAGCGAGCCTCGCTGACGTAGTTCATCCAGCCTGCGAGAAACGTGGCGGGCGTTGCGGCCAGTGTACTCGGTTTGCTTTTTGAAGCGATCCAGCTCTTCAATAATGGTTATTGGGAGCACCACATCGTTGTCCTCAAACCTCAGCATCGCCGTTGGATCGTGCAGCAATACGTTGGTATCGAGAACAAAGGCTTTCTTCATACCGTGAGGTGGCTTCCAACTAGATGAGTGCAGAGGGTTCTTGCTAAAAGCGTGCCAAAAGTCAAAGAAGCTCTCAAAATCGCTTTTTAGACCCTGTCTTTTAACGGGGTAGAGGTCACACGCCTGTTGTTAAACAGCGCACGGCTCAGTGAGGCAGCCCTAAGCAGGGATTGAGAGAGATCTCTAGAGTACGGCAAATGAACTCAAAATCCCCCTTGGGCGAAAAACCCGCAGCAGTATTCAACCTTTTGGTAAAACGGTGATGGTTTTGTAGCAGTAGACGGGTTGATTAGGACACAGGGTACGGGAGTGAAATCCCTAATCGGGGGTGCACTCCCACTCCCACTTCTTTCAAATATCCCAGCTAGCTCAACACAGGCTATAGGACGTTCTCAAGCGCGCCCCAACAGAAAACTCCACTGTCGGGGAACAGTGGAGTGAGTTGGCTGCAGTGAACTTGTGAGGTAACCCTAGACGCACAGACAACGTCTTAGATGGCTAGGTAAGAGCGCATTTCGCCAGAGGCGTGGCGCAACTTTTTAATGGCGTCTCGCTCGATTTGACGCACCCGCTCGCGGCTGACGTTGAGGCGTTTGCCGACCTTGGAGAGAGATAGGCCATGGCCTGTTTCTAACCCAAAGCGCAGAGTTAGCACTTCGCGCTGCTGGGGCGTGAGCCGATCCATCAGCTGCAGCAGGTCCTGTTGCAGGGTGGAGCGGGCAACAAATTCCTCAGGAGTATGTTCCTGTGCATCTTCAAGCAGTTCGCCAAACTCGGTACCGTGCTTGTCACCCACGCGCAGGTTCAAAGACATGGGGTGCTGCGACTGGTCCAGGTAGCTGCGCACTTGCTTGAGGGGCACATCGAGCTCCTCGGCTACTTCCCGCAGGGTCGCCGTACGGCCTAGCTTCTGGGCCAGAGAGCGCTGAGCTTTCTTAATCTTGTTGAGTTTCTCAAAGATGTGGATGGGCAGGCGGATAGTGCGGCTTTTTTCTGCGATCGCACGGGTAATTGCCTGACGAATCCACCAGTATGCATAGGTAGAGAAGCGATAGCCCTTGGTGGGGTCAAACTTCTCAACGCCCCGCTGCAGGCCGATCGTGCCTTCCTGAACCAGGTCCATCAGGTCCAGGTTGCGCTTGGTGTATTTCTTTGCGATGGAGACGACCAGGCGCAGGTTGCCCTCCACCATACGGCGCTTGGCCCGCTCTCCCCGAGCAATAATCTTGTTCAGTTCGTTCACCGGCAGATCAACCGCCTCGGACCATTCCTGCAAGCTGGGCTCCCGATTCAACGCTTCGGCTAGCGCTTCCCTGGCTTCCTCCAGCTGAACTGCCTGCTGCACCTGCTTACCGAGGTTGATTTCCTCCTCTCTAGAGAGCATGGAAATGCGCCCAATTTCTTTCAAGTAAGCCTGTACGGAGTCCTTGGATAGACGAACAGTGGTCATACTGAAATAATCTCTAAACGTCTGGTGGTGTCCCAATAAGCTCAAGAGAGAGGCGATGCCGTGGAGCCCCTCCAGCTACCCGTCACCTACCCAGGGCAGCTACTTTTGATAGCTTTTAGCTTTGCACGGGCTCATTAGGGGGTGCCTCTATCTAAGGGATCATTCAAAAACTGCCATATTTCAGC
>DATNQE010000751.1:0-2978 GCA_036702895.1 Trichocoleus sp.
TTGCTTATTCAGCTCCCGTTGCCGCTGCTACCGCTGTCTTTTTGATCTACCCCATCGGGCAGGGTAGCTTCTCCGACGGCATGCCCCTGGGCATTTCCGGCACCTTCAACTTCATGCTGGTGTTTCAGGCAGAGCACAACATTCTCATGCACCCCTTCCACCAGCTGGGCGTGATTGGTGTTTTTGGCGGTTCGCTGCTGAGCGCACTGCACGGCTCTCTGGTCACCTCCAGCCTGGTGCGGGAAACGACCGAAATTGAGTCTCAAAACTACGGCTACCGCTTTGGCCAGGAGGAGGAAACCTACAACGTGCTGGCTGCCCATGGCTTTTTGAGCCGCCTGCTGGGGCGTACCAATGAGATCATTGGGGCCAAAGCCAACAGCCGCACTAACCACTTTATTTTTGCGGCGCTGCCGGTCTTTGGTATATGGTTTACCTCGCTGGGCATCAGCACGATGGCCTTTAACCTGAATGGGTTCAACTTCAACCAGTCGGTGCTCGATGCTCAAGGCCGAGTGATTGGCACCTGGGCCGACATCATCAATCGCGCCAACCTGGGTATGGAGGTGATGCACGAGCGCAACGCCCACAACTTCCCGCTGGATTTGGCGAGCGGGAAAGCAGAGCCCGTGGCGCTCACAGCCCCGTCGCTGTTGAGCTAACTTTGCTAGTCAGTTAACTCAGTAGGGGCATCTCAGGGGATGGGCAAAGGGCTACAAGCCTGTGCCCATCTTTGTTTAAGCCATGCAGAATGCGCTTGCCCATCCCCTATGACTGGATAGCTCTGGAGGGCTAGTCTTCGGGATATCGTCTTGAGGTACTGGCCCCATAGAGCAATCCCGACAGCAGGCCTAGCACCACGCAGACGATCTGTGCGGCATAGGCCCAAGACCCTGAAAGCACAGTTTCGGAAAGGACGAGAAACAGGATTGCCCCCATCAAAGCGATAAAGGCCCAGGGTATGAGGTTAGACATCAGATTGTTTCCTAGAAAAGCTTAAGGCTTGTAATGGGCGTTGCCTTACAGTGTTGTTTTACTCAGGGCGAGCGGCAACAGAGGCCCTGCGGCCAAAAAATCCGTAGTAGGCAATGCCGCTGATCACCAAAAAATAGATCAAATTGTTTGTTGGGCTAAATGTGGTGTGGCGCAGTAGGGTCGGCGTCGTGATGACCGAACTGGGATAACCCACGAGTAAAGCCCCAAAGAGGTTGTTAGCGGCGTGGATGCCAATCATCAGCTCCAGGCGGTTGTCCTTGAGGGTAAACAGCGCTGCGACCACACCAAAGAGGAGGTAATAGAGGGCCATTACGCTTGGATTAATTGCCATTTCGGGGTTGGCAAAGTGCGGCACGGCAAAGAGAATGGCCGATAGCAGCATTACTAACCAGCGCTGCTGAGTGAGCAGGCCCAATCCTTGAATGACATAGCCGCGAAAAAACAGTTCTTCAACAGTGGTTTGAATCGGGGTCATGATCAGGGCCAGGGGCAAAAACCGCAGCCAGCTGCCTAAATCAAACGTCCACTCAAACTCACTGGGGTTCACTCCATAGTTAACGATGACTGCCCCAACTAGCAGCGCCAGCCACAGCCCAAACCCCTGAGCTATCCGGCCAAATTGCACTGTCTTTTCGGCGCTGACAAGGCTTAGCAGCGACCGCCGATGAACCCAGCAGGTTGCGATCGCAAGTCCCAGTCCAAAGAACCAAAAGCTGACATTGAGCAGCAGGTACTGCTGAATGTTCCCTAGGGCAGAACCCTGCATTGCTAGCGCGATCGCATAGGGAATGCTGCCCAAAATAAACCAGAAAACCAAAATCAGCAGTATTGCAAGGACATAGCGCCACCGGGCGTTTCGTCCCTGATGGGCAGCCGCAAGAAACGATTGGCTCATGATGACCCTACTGAGTTGGTGAACCGGCAGTACTTGGCAATATCGCTGTCGCCCCATTGCTTAAGACATCAGATGTCCTAAGCAATGCCTGGGGGAGTTGGGAGGTGCCCCCAGCCGGGGTTCCACCCCTGCACCCCGTCCTCTAGTGGCTATCGCTGTAAGTAGACCACTGCCGTTATACAGCTACTACAGCAGGTCGAGCCAAGATTACGGCTTTGGCTAATGTTGTGGCGCTGAGCTTCAAGCCGGGCAACCACAAGGCTGCGTAGTAAGGACGTTAGAACAGAAGGGCCTATTGGGCAGCACTGGCCGCATCAGTGGCAAGCGCCTCTACATTGGCAACATCAACGGTAAACGTGGTGTGGTTGGCGTCAGAAGCCGCCTGAATGCTGCCGCCTAAGTGTTGAGCCAACTTTTGCACCAGGGCCAGACCCAAGCCCGTACCGCCCTGCTTCCAGGGGTCGCCGTTGGGCACCCGGTAAAACTTGTCGAAAATGCGCGCTAGCTCAAGAGCCGGAATCTCGGCTCCGGAGTTGCTGATGATAAAGCGCATGCTGCCTGGCTCTGCTTCTACTCGAACAACGATGTGCTCTCCCGGTGGGGTGTATTTGCAGGCGTTATTTAGCAGCTCTGAAAGAATGCGCTCGAGAGCGCTAGGGTCGGAGCTCAAGATGGGCAGCTGAGCCGGCAGCTCGAGATCCAGAGTTTGTTGCCTTGCCTGGGCACGCTCCTGAAAGGGCTGGATCACTTGGGATAACCAGTCGCCCACGTCAATTGAGTCAACTGCCAAATTGCGCTTGCCCGCCTCTAGCCGCTGGAGATCGAGCAGGTCATTGATCAAGCTAATTTCGCGATCGCACTCGGTCTTTAAGATCTGTAGATACTGCATCGCCTTGGCCTGGGGGCCGGAAGCGCTGGCCTCGGCACCGCTGAGCCCTTCAACCTGGTTGAGGGCAATCTCCAGCATCCGGCTGGCCATTTTGATGTTTGAAACAGGCGTGCGCAGCTCGTGGGAGACCGTGCTGAGAAAGTCGTCTTTAAGCCAGTTGAGGCGCTCCAGGGCCTGCACCTGGGTCTGAGCCTCCTG
>DATNQE010000752.1:0-3948 GCA_036702895.1 Trichocoleus sp.
CCAGAGTGCCTAGCAGCAGCGTTACCAACGCCAGCCCCAGCCACACCGGCCCATCCACGACAAACAGGGCAAACAGGGCCAGGGGCAGTAGCGCACTCAGGGGCGCAATTCCCAGCTCCACCCAGGCAAAGGCTACCAGCAGGTTCGTAGATGAATCTGCTGGGGGGGCACCGCTCCCGAGTTTCTCCAGTTCCCCAGCGCCTGCCTGAGCGCCAGACTCCTCCAGGCCAATGAAGCGACTGAGGTACGCGCCTAGCCCCATTGCTGCCAAAAAGCCGCCGACCGCCACGCCGTAGGCCAGCGCCTGGTTGCCGACCAAGTAGCTCGCCAGGTTGCCCAGCAGCAGCTCAATAGCGAGGCCGCAGCTAGAAGAGACTGCCGTTGCTGCCAGGAGCAGGCGGCGCTGCCGCTGGGTAAGGTGGCCCTTTGCCGCAAAGCCTGTCGCCTGGTGCTCCATCTACTTGCCGGTCCCTGGCCCACCGCCGCGAAAGTCGCTGTAGGTGGCGCGCTCTGGGCTGGGTACCCAAACCTGATTGCGGTAGCGGCCCGAGAGGGTGGTGCCGTGACGCGACCAGTAGAGCACCTGATTTTCTTCACGCAGGTGCAGCGAAGATCGCTGGGTCAGGCCGCCGTAGGCAGTGGCGCCTCCAATCAGTACAGCTGCGATCGCAAACACACGGGTCAACATAGGGTCTTACACATCACAAGAAGTTCTAAAAAAGTTTGACCATCTTGGCGGGGCAGCACTGGTCAATCGGTCTTGAGGTGAAGGATATCTACTCGGCCCAGGGTGGTAGCGCTTTCGTACACCGTCAGCTGGGTCTTGTCGACTGGGCCGTCGGGCACCACCTCAACGTAAAAGCCGTAGGAGCGACGCGGCTCTAGCAGAAAAAAACGAGTCAGGTTGCCGCTGGCGCTCTCGATTTTGCCGTTCTCTCTTTTGTAGCTAAGCCGCACCGGAAAGGCGTGTGTGTAGATTTGGTCGCCAGCGCTGTCTTTGATGTAGAGGTTGGCCGTCAGGGATCGGGGCGAGGTCTCATCAGCCTCAATAGACACATGAACCCGCAGCAGGCGATCGGCCCCGCCCAGCACAATGCGATCTCCAACATCGCTGTCATAGATGGTTTGGTCAATCACCTTCGTGCCGCTGGCCGCAACGGAGAACAGCGAGCAAATCGCCAAAATGCCCGTACCGATTAGCCCTGCCCATAGATACCGGGTGTCGACCACGCCGTTGCGCACCGTCACCTGCACGGGCACCGGCTCATCCACCTCCTGCCCAGATGGAGTGGTGTACTCCAGCACATGAATGGCTATCGTTAGCGGCTCTGCCTGAGCCGAACGCAGATCCAGCCCGCTGGTCAGATCAGATTCTTCCCAAGTGCCCGACTCCCCCTCTTCTGACCACGTGCCCGACTCCCGCCAGGCCTGTTTAATGGCGCTGGCTACCACAGCGTCCTGGTTGTCGAGCACCTGAATTTCAAAGGTGAGCCAGCGGTTGTCAGGGATGCGCGCCTCGGCATCGATCCGCAGTGCTCCAACGGCGGCGGGGGCAATCTCCAAAGGCGGCAGCGTTTCGGTATCTTCGGGATCAACGGTGAGGCTGGTCCGGGTGACCAGGCGGCTCAGCAGCGGGCTACCCATCAACAACAGCAGCATCAGGCCGGCAACGGCAGCCGTGAAAGTAGGCCAGGGATCTGCAAAGCGACGGGACGATTGAGACTGCGACTGCACCGACATGCCACACCGACACTCGAAACCAAGGGTGAACTAAACGCTGGAATAGACGCTGAAACTCAGAGGCAGCCCAGGGCCGTTTGGGAATTTATCCCATAGGATTCTCCCAACTTGCCATTCCCACCCGGCAATACTGGGACAATCCCATGAAACTTAATGTTTCTAGGGGGAAAGCTAGCGCCAGCGCTGCGGCTAGACTTAAATATGCCCGCCGCCGGAGACTAAATCATGATTATTTTGGAGCGCGTTGCCAGCACAGCCGGATGGACCGTTTTGGCGGTGCTGCTGCTCTACGGCAGCGTTCGGCTCTTTGATTTGATTGACCCGATTGACTATCGGGCCGAGGTGCGCAAGGGCAACCTGGCCGCAGCGTTAATCGTGGCGGCGCTGCTGATTGCGATCGCAGCCATTATCATCGCCGTCATCATCACGCCCTAAAACATTCAGCCTCATCCCTACAGCTCAGGGATTTCTGCCCTCAGAATCATGCTTTTAAGAGTCAAGGTTTGCGAGATTCTTTAGCGACCTCCTCTGAAAAATTCTCGGGCATTTTTATGGCGCAGACCTGGCTTTGGATTGGAGTCATCAGCATGGCTCTGGGCTCTGTTTTCTTCGGATTTGGCGCGCACAACGCCAAGAACGAAACCTGGAGCAGACTCTACACGCTCAACTTTTTCATCTGCTTAATCGCTTCGGCGCTGTACCTGTCAATGGCTCTGGGCCAAGGACAAAGCACTGTCTACGAACGCCCCACAGCCTGGGCCCGCTATGTTACCTGGTCGCTCTCCACGCCCCTGCTGATTTTGGTGCTGGGCTTTTTGGGCCGCACGCGGCTTTCCCTGCTGTGCAGCCTGCTGGGCGCTAACGCTTTCATGATTGCTACCGGCTTTGTGGCTGCCTTCTCCCCTGACCCGATCAACTACATCTGGTATGTGGTGAGCTGCGTGGCTTATCTGGCAATTGCCTATATGCTGCTGGGGCCCTACCGGAAAGATGCTGTGCAGCAGCGCCCCCGCAATCAAAAGTCTTTCACCAAGCTGGTTGCGGTCCACCTAGTTTTGTGGACGGGCTACCCCATCGTCTGGCTGCTAGCGCCCAGCGGCATCGATGCCTTCGGTCAGGGCTACGAAACTATGTTTTACACCCTGCTCGATATTGCTTCTAAGGTCGGCTTTGGCTTTCTTTCGCTCAATACCTTCAGCAAGATCGAGCGCGCTGGGGAAGTCGTTCCCCAACCGATGCGAGAGCCGTCTTTGCGCTAGGACCCATCTTTGCGCTACCGCTAAGGGTGCTGGCTAAGGGTGCTGGCTGACCGAGGGATACAGCCAGGGAGCCAGCACCCGACTTAGCCAGGGCATCACTGGGTAGGTCAGCAGAGCCGACACAAACACCACCGAAATCAGCAGGCCCAACAGCGGCGGCAGGGGGTTCAAGAGAGGCCCCAGTAGCGCATTGGACAGCAGGATCAGCGGGTAGACCGCCAGCACGCCCAGCACGACTTTCTTGTAGTAAGGCGGCTGCGGGACTGGGGGGGCGAAGTGCGATCGCACCAGCGGTAGCGTAAACCAAATCTCCAGCCCCTCTACCTGCTGCTGTTGAGACCTCGCTGCAACCAGGCCGTAGGACTGATCTATCCAGTTGCGGTAGGTGGTGGAGGTAATCCAGTCGCGCAGATGGGCGTAGGTATCGAAGCGGACAATCACCACATACTCCGGGAACTCGTGGTCACGGGGCCGAATAATGTCTACGCCCAAAAAGCCCTCACACTGCATCGCGTCGTGGTTGATGCCCTTCGTCCAGCGCTCATACTCCTGTACCCGTCTAGGATCGATCACTTCGGAGATCACCAGAGTAATGGGCGCAGCTGACGGATCTTGCTCGGCTGCAGATGGCGACACGTTTTTCATCTCAAGCAGGCATTGGAGGTTCTAGAGTATCTGGCCCAGCTGGCCAGTAGCTGTGAAACAGACCAGCACAGCTACAGCGACTACTCGCATTTCTACAGCATCTGCTTAGCCCTCGCAACGGGATGGAATTTGCTTCTCCGGCTAAGCCTGAATGCCGTAGATTAAACAGGAGACCCTAGCGGGATGTATCCTGTGAAATTCGCTTTTATCATTGACCCGATTGAACGGCTCGATCCGGGCCACGACACGAGTGTGGCCCTTATGGAAGCGGCTCAGCTGATGGGGCACGAAGTCTGGATTACCC
>DATNQE010000757.1:0-3102 GCA_036702895.1 Trichocoleus sp.
TGGTAATCACCGCTGCCGGCTGCAGCAGATCCACCTGCTCCAGCACACGGGAGCCTTCAATCACCCAGATCACCTGATAGTCAGCAGCGGTGAGCATATCGCAGATAATACTGGCGCTGTCTTCTTTGTCCTCAACTAGAACAATTCGCCCCACCACCGGCTCAGCCGCCGGAGGGTTGCTGACTCTGGCTTTGATAGACGCTACCGGCCGCTGCTGCGGCAGGCGAACGGTAAAGACCGACCCCATGCCAACTTTAGACATCACGTTGATAGAGCCTCCGTGCAAATCTACCAGCTGTTTTGTCAAAGCCAGCCCCAGGCCAGTGCCCTGGTACTGCCGTTGGCGGGCGCTTTCGAGCTGCTGAAACTTTTCAAACAGCAGCGGCTGCTGATTTTCGGAAATACCAATGCCGGTGTCCTCCACCTGCATGGTTAGGGTCTGGGCATCGCGGCGCAGGCGCAGCACCACTCGCCCCCCTGCCGGGGTAAATTTAATGGCGTTGCTCAGCAGGTTAGACAGAATCTGCCGCACCCGTCGGTAGTCGGCCACAAAAGTTTCCTGGCCGGGCAGCAGCTTAAGGTCCAGGTGCAGCTCGATCTTGTGGTCGCTAGCCTCGCTGCGGTAGGCGTCAAGACTGTGCCGCCCTAAGGAGGCCACCGAAAATTCGCTGACCTCCAGCACCGTGCGCCCCGACTCGATTTTAGAAACCTCCAGAATGTCGTTAATCAGGGCCAGCAGGTGAGCACCGCTGTCGTGGATTGTTGTCAGGTACTCCCGCTGGCGGGCACTCAGTTCCCCAAAGGACCACCGCAGCAGCGTAGCCGACATGCCAATAATGCAGGTTAGAGGCGTGCGCAGCTCGTGGCTCATGGTGGCTAAAAACTCGCTCTTAGTGCGGTTGGCCGACTGGGCCGCCGCCAGGGCGTCGCGCAGGTCTTGGGTGCGCTCAACCACGCAAGACTCCAAATTTTGGGTCTGCTGCTGAAGCTGCTGATATAGCTGAGCCTGACTAATTGCGATCGCAAGGTGCTCGGCAATATGCTGCAAAAAGTTCAGCTCCCAGGGCTGCCAATGCCGCTGGTACGTGCATTGGTGAGCAATCAGCAGACCCCAAAGCTTTTGGTTAACCACAATCGGGGCTACCAGCTTAGAGCGCACTTCCACCTGGGCCAGAAAGGCCTGCAGGCAGTTGGAGTGAGCGTAGGCAGCTGCTACATCGTCTACTGCAAAGGCTCTCCTGTCTGAAAACCGAGCGCGGCAGTCGGGCTGGTCGTGGAAGCAGTAGGTCTCGGTGTAGTTAAGGACCGAAACCAGCTGCTCATTGGCCCGTGACTCATAGGTGATGTAGCCACTGTGGCGGGCCTGGCCAATGGTCACAATTCCAGCAGGCTCGTCAGCAGCTTGAAAGTTTGCCATAGAGCGAGCAACAGCCGACCCATCAAGGTCAAACTGGTAGATCAACAGCCGGTCGGCCTGAAGAAACCGGCGCACCTCAGCCACAGTCGTCTGAAGAATTGCTGGTAGCTCCAGACTCTCCTGAATTTTGGTAATCACCTGGCTCAGCAGCAGGCTCTGCTCTACCTGCTGATCGAGGGCCTGCTGCACCGGTTGGCAGGCAATCGCTTGGTCAGTCATGCGGATGGCGCGGCTAAACTGCTCCACCAAGGCCAAAGTAAAATCGCCCTGAGCAGCAGCCGAACAGGGGGAGAGCTGCCCAATCCACGTCTCAATTTCACGCTGTAGCGCTACCGGCAGGGCTGGGTATTCCTGCAGCGAGGCCAGAAACTGTGCGATCGCATCGATCTCAAAGGTCAACCCCACCCGACACTGAGGCTGCGCCCCAGCTTCAACCGGCTGAGGCATGCTGGTTACCAGCACCGTTAACCCAGGCGACAGCAGCAGCCAAAACTGACCCTCCTGGCTAACCTCCATAGAAAGCGATCGATCGGTAATCAGGCTAGCTTGGTCAGATTGGATGTATTGCTTCAGAAACTGCTCAAATTCGCTTAATACTGCACAGGGTAGGATGCGGCAGGAAACACCATCGGGAAAACGGGCCATAAAGCACTATGGGTGAACCAACACCCCTAGAGGTTGTGTAAGGAGCTGGCAGGAATAACTTGTAAACGGAGCTATTGAAGCAGGGCCTCTAAGGTTCGAATCTGAGATTCGATAAGGCGCGGAGGTAGCTGATTGGGTTAAATCCTGATTAAATCGTCGTCCTATCTTAATCCGTCACCGTATGCCTCTCTTGACTTGCTCAATCGAGATTTCTGGTAACGTTACCTATCTCAACGTCATTTATCTCAATGTCATTTATTTCAATAATGGCTGCCGGTGATATCTATTCCGGCAGCGGCGTTTCAGCGACATCTATCGCCAAGCGGCAGCTGCCGGTTTGATTCATGGGTTCATGCTAGCTTCCGCATTCTCTATTCTTCCGATACGCTAGAGTTCCTTCAGATTTAGCAGTTGCTTAAGATTCCATGCATCGGTTAGCGGCAACCCCTGGCGGCTGGACGCCTACCCAAAATGACGGCGCGGAGGGCGTTATCTTTGTCGACCAGACGCCCGCCCCACTCGTCTTTTTGACCTCGGCAGATACGGACATTCAATGCTTAGATCGAGCGCTGCCTGATCTACCGGAGTCGTTCCCGGCGCTGCGCGTCACTAACCTGCTGCAGCTTCAGCAGCAGCTTACTATCGACACCTACGCCGACGATGTGCTGCAGCACGCCCGTCTCATTATTGTGCGGCTTCTAGGCGGCCGAGCCTATTGGCCCTACGGGCTAGAGGTTCTGCGCACGGTGGCAGACTCTGGGGCAGATCTAATTGTGCTGCCGGGGGATGACCGGCCCGACCTGGAGCTGATGAGCCATTCCACCGTGCCGCTCCAGGTTGCCAATCAGCTTTGGCGCTACCTCACCGAGGGCGGACCTGAAAATGTAGGCAACGGGCTCATGGCAGTGTGCGATCGCATCCTGGGCACCCACTTCAACCCACCGCCCCCAGCCGCTGTCCCCAAAATCGGCCTCTACACCCCAATTCCCTCACCAGAAGACAAGCCCCACGCCTCCCTCCTCCCTCCTCCCTCCTCCCCC
>DATNQE010000768.1:0-4683 GCA_036702895.1 Trichocoleus sp.
GGAGCTGCACCCAGCCTTTGAGGACGATATTTATGAAGCCATTGCTCCTCGGCAGGTGGTTGCAGCCCGGAACAGCTACGGCGGCACCGGTTTCGAGCAGGTGCAGCGTGCCCTGCAAGCGGCCCGCAACAAGCTAGACGAGCAGTAGAGGACCCATGACCATTAGCCTCTGCATGATCGTCAAAGACGAGGCCGAACGCCTGCCTGCCTGCTTGGAGAGCGTCCGGAGTCTCGTTGATGAGATAGTCGTGCTCGATACCGGATCGACCGATGCCACTGTAGATGTCGCGCAGTCTCTTGGCGCTAAAGTCTATTTTGCCGAGTGGCAGCAGGACTTTGCAGCAGCTCGTAACGAAGCCTTACGCCACGCCACTGGAGATTGGGTGCTGGTGCTCGACGCGGATGAAACCCTGAGGCCAGAGATTGTGCCTGTGCTAAAAGGCATTGATCAAGGGCAGGGAGTAGACAATTTATCGTCAGAAAACCTGCTGCTGGTCAATCTGCTGCGCCTAGAAGTAGGCGCCCAGCAGTCGCCCTACAGCCTGGTTTCACGCTTCTTCCGCCGCCATCTCGAAATTCGTTTTGCCCGCCCGTACCACGAGACGGTGGATGACAGCGTGATGGCGATTCAGGCCCAGGAGCCGCGCTGGCAGGTAGCTACGCTGGAAACCTTGGCGATTGACCACCAAGGCTACCAGGCCGATGCGATCGCACGCCAGAACAAATTTGACCGGGCTAAATCGATTATGGTGGCCTACCTGGCTAAGCAGCCCGCCGATGCCTACATCTGCAATAAGCTCGGCGCCCTCTACGGCCAGCAGGGCGACTGGCAAAAGGCGTTGCCGCTGCTGGAGCAGGGACTGAACTCACCCGATCTTGACCCGATGACCAGCTACGAACTGCGTTACCACCGGGGGCTGGCTCACCGCCATCTGGGGCAACTGGACCAGGCTGAGGCCGATTACCGCGCGGCCCTGGAACATTCCCTGCTGCCCAAACTCAAGCTAGGCGCAGTGATTAATCTGGGCGGCCTGCTTAAGCAGCAGGGGCGGCTGCCCGAAGCCATCGCTCAGTTTGAGCAGGCAACAGAGGTCGATCCAGAAAGTGCGATCGCGCACTTTAATCTTGGGGTTGCGCATCGCGCTAGGGGCTACCTCGACCCAGCTATTGCTGCCTATCAGCGGGCCATTGAGCTACAGCCCAACTACCCCGAAGCCTATCAAAACCTGGGGGTTGCCCTGTTTAAGCTGGGTAAGCTGCCGGAGTGCCGCCAGGCGTTTGCTTTGGCCCTGCGGCTCTATGAGCAGTCAGACCCCGCTGCCGCTCAGTTGCTAAGAGCAGGCATCTTAAAGCTGGGTATTGCCTAAAGCAACACAGCCCGCGACGTTGGCCGCAGGCTGTGAAGTTTGGTCTCTTAAGTTCGCTACTTCTGATAGCGGGGGTCGTTCCAGTCAAACTGCTGCCCCGAGGGCTGATACTTGGGCTTCCAAGACACCTCAGCACCATAGGTACCAGGCCGCCAGTGATGGTTATGTCCCTTGTTAGGGGGTGGCGGTGGTGGTTTGGGAATAGACGTAGACGTAGACGACTCAGCAGTGCGAGGGGGTAAATCCTTACTGAGCATCTGCTTGAGTCGATGAACAATTCCTTCCCAAGTCAACTCGGGCTGCTGCAGCATATCACGCAGCATCTGCAGTGCGGCTTTGGCCTCCTCGTCGTTGCTTACCTTCAGGGGCTGGGAGAGCCGCAATGGATCAACCTGCACCGCTGCCATCGCCTGCTGCACCGCTCCCTTAATGCGGGACTTCATCTCGTGCTTAGCTTTTTCGTACTGATGCTGCCAGCCTTTTTCGCTGGAGGCATAAAGTGCTGGCAGACGGTTGAGGGCATAGGTCTCTACCTCAAACCGCTTGACGTACTTTTGAATCCGAGGAGGAACCTGCTGAATCTGCCGCTCAACTTCTTCAGCTACCAACAGTTCCATCACGTTCACGTAAACCCGTTTTGGAAGTTCCGGAACACTACCCATACACTAACCCCATCAGAAAAAGACAAGCATTGAGCTCAGTAAAACGTGCGGTTCGAATCTCAGATGCTTGCTGGGAACACTCCGATACCCTGGAATCAATAATCCTGATCCGCCGATCTGTTTAGATGACCCTGAAGATGATCCTGAGCAAGTACGTGCTTTGAATCTAGTTAATACTCCAGTATGTCAGTAGAAAGCAGGTTTGCAAGCTGGTTTTTGCCTGGAAGTACACAACATTTAAAGAGGGCAACCCTGATGATACCTAAAATAAAGATTCGATACTGAACCGCAAACTTGAGTAAAAACACTGAAGCGCTTCGTGCTTTATTGTTGCAACTTTTGCGAGCCGTTGACAAGCGTATATCTGATAAATACTACCCACCCTGTTTCTTGTGGGGTAGGGCAGCGTTAGCGTCGTTGTATCTAATTGGAGAGGTTGAGCTCAGGACGCCTTGAAGCAAACCTCAAAAGAACCGCTTTGATGGAGATAACCAGAAGCAGCCCTCAGACGCCTGGGGGCTGCTTCGTTTAACTAGCTACATCACCTGCGGCTTCTACTGCATCAGCCGCTATAGCGTCAGCAGTTCAGAAGGCAGACGTTTGAAAGACAGGCGCTCGTTTTCCACATCGACAAAGATGGTGTCGCCTTCGCCAAACTCGCCCCGCAAAATGGCTTTGGCGATCTGGGTTTCGAGCTCCCGCTGGATCGCCCGCTTGAGCGGTCTAGCGCCGTAGACAGGGTCGTAGCCTACTTCGGCTAGGAAGTCGAGAGCCGACTCAGAGAGCCGCACCGCCATCTTGCGATCGCTCAGGCGCTGCTCCAGCCGCTTCACCTGGAGTTTGACGATCTCGCGCAGCTCGCTCTTCTTGAGGGCGTGGAAGATGATCATCTCATCTACCCGGTTGAGGAACTCCGGTCGGAAGTTGGCCCGCAGCGCTTCAAGCACGCGCGATCGCATCTCGTCGTACTGGTTATCATCCCCGGCCACATCCAGAATGTACTGGGAGCCGATGTTGCTGGTCATGATGATGATGGAGTTTTTGAAGTCCACTGTGTGCCCCTGAGCATCAGTGACTCGACCATCATCCAGGATTTGCAGCATGATGTTGAACACATCAGGGTGAGCCTTCTCAATTTCATCAAAGAGAATGACGGCGTAGGGACGACGGCGTAGCGCTTCGGTGAGCTGCCCCCCTTCGTCGTAGCCGACATAGCCCGGAGGCGCACCAATCAGCCGCGACACCGAGTGCTTCTCCATGTACTCCGACATGTCGATACGCACCATCGCTTCTTCCGTATCGAAGAGGAAGGCGGCTAGGGCCTTCGCTAGCTCAGTCTTACCTACACCTGTTGGCCCCAGGAAGATGAAGCTGGCGGTGGGTCGGTTGGGGTCAGCTAATCCGGCGCGAGAGCGCTGGATGGCATCGGCAACAGCGGTTACGGCTTCATCTTGACCAATGACCCGGCGGTGCAGCTCATCTTCGAGCAGCAGCAGCTTCTGCATTTCCGACTGCACCAGTTTGAGCACCGGAATGCCGGTCCACTTGGAGATGATCTCGGCAATGTCGGCCTCGGTGACCTCTTCCCGGGTCAGCGACCGGCCAGAAGATTGCAGCTCGGCCATCTTGGCTTCAGCTGCCTCTAGCTGGTGCTGCAGCTCGTTGAGCTTGCCGTACTTCAGCTCAGCAGCCTTGTTCAGGTCGTAGGCCCGCTCAGCCTGCTGAATCTCGACCTCAACCCGGTCCATTTCGCTCTTTACTGCTTTGCGCTGCTCCAGAATGTCCTTTTCAGACTGCCAGAGGGCGTTGAGCGAAGTCTGCTCTTCCTTGAGGTCAGCTAGCTCGCGGTCAAGCCGCTCTAGCCGTTCCCGGGAAGCCAGATCGCTCTCCTTTTGCAGCGACAGCCGCTCCATTTCGAACTGGAGGATCTTGCGGTCCACTTCGTCTAGCTCCTCCGGTTTGGAGGTGACTTCCATCTTCAGCTTGGCGGCCGCTTCATCTACCAGATCAATGGCCTTGTCGGGGAGAAAGCGATCGCTAATGTAGCGGGTCGATAGGGTCGCTGCCGCTACCAGTGCGCTGTCAGAGATCTTGACGTTGTGGTGAGTTTCATAGCGATCCTTGAGGCCACGCAGAATGGAAATCGTGTCTTCCACACTGGGCTGGTCGATGTACACCTGCTGGAAGCGTCGCTCCAGAGCGGCGTCTTTCTCGATGTACTTGCGGTACTCATCCAGGGTGGTGGCACCAATACAGCGCAGCTCGCCCCGCGCCAGCATTGGCTTGAGCAGGTTGCCCGCATCCATGGCGCCTTGGGTCGCCCCAGCGCCGACGACGGTGTGAATCTCGTCGATGAAGAGAATGATTTGCCCTTGGGACTCGGTGACCTCCTTGAGAACGGCCTTCAGGCGCTCCTCAAATTCACCCCGGTATTTGGCACCAGCAATCAGCGCACCCATATCCAGCGCGATGAGCTTACGCTCCTGAAGGGACTCGGGCACATCGCCCTTAACGATACGCTGGGCCAACCCTTCAGCAATAGCGGTCTTACCCACACCGGGCTCACCAATCAGCACCGGGTTGTTCTTAGTGCGGCGCGAAAGAATTTGAATGGTGCGACGAATTTCGTCGTCCCGGCCAATAACTGGGTCGAG
>DATNQE010000784.1:0-2730 GCA_036702895.1 Trichocoleus sp.
CGTTGCAAAGTAATTGTGAGGGAAGCAGGCATTACTTCAGTCAAAAATAGAACCAAGATATAGTTATGACTACTGACTCAGAGCCAGAAGATTCAGGGCATTAACCCAATTACGTCTTTAGCGCTAGTCAATAACCGTGTAAATACGGCATCAGCCCGTCCCCGTGTTTTTATTCTTACGATCCCTAACCATCGGTAAGATTTATGGCAATTAGTTTTGAATCCACTAATAAGAAGCGTATTTTGGTGGTGTCCCAGCGGGAGATTGTGGGTAAGGACCATGTGGCCAACTCCGTACCGTTTGAGTTCGAGGATTGGATCGCCTCTCTGGACGTGGCTGATGTTATTACGCCTCGACGCATCTCCGATGGCCTGTCGGCCAGACGTAAAAAGGGGAAAGCGCCTACCCATGCCGCGGTGAGCAAGCGGGCTAAGGGCAGCAGCAAGCCCTCCTTGAAGCAGCGAATTAAGGCAAAATTGCAGCTTGGTTCGGTGAAGCGCTCAGTTGTTCGTTCCCTACGCAGGCTGATCTGGTCAACTCCCCTCAACCGTTTTGCGGCACCCAAGGTAGAGCCGATTCATCTAGAGCATGAGTACGACCTGCTCTACGTGATTCTGACAGAGCCCTGGGAAATTTTTAACCTAAAGGCTATCCCCAACTGGCGTGAGAAGTGCCGGTACGCTGTGTGCCACTTCGTCGAGATTTGGCAGAAGGAAGTCGAAGATTTGGAACTGCTGCGTAAGGAATACGCCGCTTTCGACAAAATCTTCTCCAATACGTTTGCTGTTACTGAAGAGGTCACAGCCGTGACCGGGCGGCCCTGTGAGTTCTTGCCCTTCACCGTCGATGCTGTCAAATTCTGCCCCTATCCCAATCCGCCCGAGCGATTTATTGACGTCAGCTACATTGGTCGACGCTCTCCGGTTACCCATGAGGCGCTGCTGGATATGGCCTCAGAGGGCGACTTCTTCTATCTGTACGACACGATGAAGGAGTTTCGGATGCGCAACCATAAGGAGCACCGTAGCCTTCTAGCCAACCAGCTCAAGCGCACTCGCTATTTCTTCGCCAACCCCAGCAAGCTCGACGATAACGCTAGCAAAGGGCGCCCGCTAGAGTTTGGCTGGCGGTACTTTGAGGGGCTAGCTGCGGGTACGGTGGTCCTGGGAACTGTCCCTGAAACTGAAACCTTCAGGCAGTACTTCAACTGGCCAGGAGCCGTCATTTCCCTGCCGTTTGATGTAGAGAACATCGACGAAGTCATTGCCGAGCTGGAAAGCCAGCCGGACCGGATCGCCAAGATTCGCCGCGACAACATTGTTAACGCGCTGCAGCGCTACGACTGGTTCTACATCTGGAAGCATGTTCTAGACGATGCGGGGCTGCCCCTAACCGAGCAGCTGCAGGATCGGCAGGCTTTGCTGGAGCAGATGGCAGAAATGGTGGACACAGACTTGACCAAAGTCGTCTGGCCGGCGACTGTCTTTAGCTCAGAACTGCCGGCGGCCTAAAAGGTAGCAGCCGCTTATACCGCCAAATATATATCGTCGAATAGTAGAGCAGTGTTTAGCAGCGCCTGGGGAAGATTGCAGAACCGGGCGTTGCTAAGTGCGATCGCGCCTAGAGCTAGCTAGCTTTGTCATGGCGACAGCGCTGGAGCAAACTGTGGCGTCGGCGACGTAACTGCAGGAGAATCGCTTAGACTGGTATATCGGTTGACGTACTTAAATACGTTAACCTTTCACTAACGCGTCTTTCTCGGAGCCGCTTGCTCCAGAGCTTCCTTCCACAGTCCTCCTAAAGTCAACAGATAAGCTACTTGTGGCTACTTCTACTCCCTACCGTATCCTAGTTGTTGACGACCTGATGGACAACCTGTTCCTCCTGCAGACCGTTTTGGAGTCGGAAGGGTATCAGGTCGAGGTCGCTGATAGCGGCAAGCAAGCCCTGAGCAAAGTCCGGGCTTCGCCACCAGATTTGATCCTGCTCGACGTCATGATGCCCGACATGAACGGCTACGAGGTGACTCAAAAAATCCGTAGCAATAAGGCTTTGCCGTTTATTCCCATTCTGCTGGTAACAGCCTATGAGGAGGGCAGCGCCATTCAGGGCCTAGATCTAGGGGCTAATGATTTCATTCGCAAGCCCATCGATCTCGATGAGCTGCTGGCGCGGGTCAGAGCCTTCTTGAGGATTAAGGGAAGTACTGGCAGTTAGGACAACCTGCCAGCCAGTAAATTCTGAGGCCGCCATTTTAGGTCAAGCCATCGGGCTGCTGAAAGCTTATAAACTGCCCCAAGCCTTTTCCCCAGCGGGAAAGCTTCCAGACCTTTTTAGGTCAGGGTTGCCTGGGGCAGCTGCATGCCGCAAGCCCTCTTCCAGGCTCTGCCCGGCTGAACATTGAGCAGTTTAAGCTTTGATGCCAGCGCAGCACGGTCTAGGGTTGATAGAGCCCAAGTGCTTCTAGCACCTCAGCCAGGGAGCTGGCTTCTGCAGGCTTGAGCAGATAAAAGCTAATGCCCAGGTCGTAGGCCCGAGGCAGGTCACGGTTGCCGTAGGCGGTTAGGGCAATTGTAGGCAGATTTTCAAACTGAGGCTGCTGCCGAATCCACCGCAGCAGATCGAGCCCCGACATGCCTGGTAGCCTCAAGTCCAAGATCACCAGCTGCGGCAGGGGATGGCGCTGTCGATCGCCATAGGAGCCCTTACCTTGCAGATAGGAAACAGCAT
>DATNQE010000805.1:0-5382 GCA_036702895.1 Trichocoleus sp.
AGCCAATAGGTTCATCCACGGCATAGCACTGAATCGCTGCCAACTCGCCGCTCAAGAGCAAGTCGTACTTGTTCTCGTAAGGAATTTCAATCACTTCCAGGTCGGCTGCACCAATGCCGCTAACGCCTTTAACCAAGTCCATCACCTGCAGGCCATCGACGTGAACGCCGACCCGCTTGCCCACCAGGTCTTGCAATGAGGTGATGTTGCTTTCTGGCAAGGACATCAGAGCCAGGGGCGAAGCCTGGAACATGGTTGCGATCGCACGAATCGGTGCCCCTTCTGCCTGAGCCGACAAAATCAAATTCTGCTCAGCACAGCCAATCGTCATCGGGTCAGCCGCCACCATCTCAGGCACCACCATGCCCGACTCCCAAGGTTTGAGCGTGACGGCCAATCCCTTGTCCGTATATAGCCCCTCATAATCCGCCATCAGCAGCCCGGCAAACTGAACGTTGAATTTCCAGTCCAGCTGCATAGTCAGAGGCATGGCCGCATTGGCGCTTAAAGGGAACTTCGACAAGCTGGGCAGGAGAGCATTAGCAGTCGCTCCCATACCCAATAGGCCGGAATACTTCAGCAAACTGCGACGAGAAAACGCCATAAAATCCTGATCCTCACAACTGCATAGCGGCAGCATAGCCAGGATCGATGGCAGCTTCTGTATCCGCTTCAACGAGCAGCCTCAGCTTTCTAAAGATACTTATGCAGCAATAAACTTAGCTTCTCTTTAGTCGCCGCAGGGGCTTTATCCAGCGGGGTAATAATGGCGTACTTCAGCGCCGAGTGGGCTTCTGAAGTGAAGGGGTCAGCTGCAATGCGGCGAACGACCTCCTGAATCACGCGCTGGGCATTGACCGCGTTTTTCATCAGGTTGCCAATCACCATCTCCACCGTGACGCTGTCGTGGTCAGGGTGCCAGCAGTCGTAGTCCGTCACCAGCGCCAGGGTAGCGTAGGCAATTTCGGCCTCGCGAGCCAGCTTCGCTTCGGGTAGGTTAGTCATGCCAATAATGGTGGCACCCCAGCTGCGGTACAGGTTGGACTCTGCCTTGGTCGAAAAGGCAGGACCCTCCATGCAGACATAGGTGCCCCCTCGGTGCAGAGTGACTTCGGGCAGATCGAGGCTTTCAACCGAGTCGGCCAAAACTTTTGCAAGCTGATTGCAAACCGGATCGCCAAAGGCAATGTGGCCGACAATGCCTTCTCCAAAAAAGGTAGAGGCTCGGCCCTTTGTGCGGTCGATAAACTGATCCGGCACCACCATATCCAGCGGCTTGGCTTCTTCTTTGAGAGAGCCGACTGCAGAGGCCGAAATCAGATACTCCACGCCCAGGCTTTTCATGGCGTAAATGTTGGCCCGAAACGGCAGCTCGGAGGGCGTCAGCGTGTGGTTGCGGTTGTGCCGCGCCAGAAAGGCAACCCGAGTCCCCTCCAACGTACCCACAATCAGTGCATCGG
This sequence comes from Trichocoleus sp., assembly GCA_036702895.1. Lineage (GTDB taxonomy): Bacteria > Cyanobacteriota > Cyanobacteriia > Phormidesmidales > Phormidesmidaceae > JACVSF01. Next base: position 1,461 of record DATNQE010000805.1, read on the forward strand.
ACGGATCGCCAAAGGGAGTGCTGACCTGCACTTCTTCCACGTCTTTGAGCGCCTCCATCTTGTAGAGGCCGCTGCCGCCGATAATGCCGATCTGTGCCGTTGCTGCCATTGCGCTGTCCTGCTTCTATCCTGCTGAGTGCCGATCTATCTTAGACCGCTCAGGGCGTATCGAGACAAGACTTTAGCGCGACCTATCAGGCCGAAAAACCGGGCTGCTGGAGCAGCCACAGACCAGTCTGCGTCATACCGGAGTCGTCTGGGCGCACCAAAATGAAATGCAGCCCCTGACTAACCTGTTTGCGCTGCTCAAAAGTGCGCCCAGCAGCGGTCACGTCTGGGTCTTCAAAAGTCGCCAGCACCCAGCGATCGATGAGCCCCGCTTCTAAAAGCACGCCGTCGGGCTGGCCTGGTAGATAGCTCAACCAGGCTGGGTTGACCTGCTGCAGCCATCGAGACAACGGCATCGCCTGCCGCCCAGCATCAATGACAATGCCGGGAATAGGCGTCGTGCTGGGCAAGCCTAACTGCAGGGGCATCCGCTCCGGGGGCAGCGCCGCAATGGGAATCGGTTCGTAGGGGAGAACCTGCTCGAACTCTCCTGCCGGAATCGCAGCAAATCGCCACTGGTCCCCCATCAAATTCTCGGGCAGCGGCACTGGAGGAAGCCGATCCAGCGCCAGGGGGTCGTAGGGTTCTCCCGTTGCGTTGGGTAAGGTGGCGTACCAGGCGGTCCGCTGCAGCAACCACTGTCGCAGGGTAGCCGGGTTGCGGGTAGGCACGACCGCTATTCCCAGCTCCTTACAGGCTGTTTCCAATAGGTTCAAAGATTGGGGACGAAACACCTCAATTTGGGCGGGTTTATTTCCAGCGCGCTCCACAGCCGCTTGGAGTTGCTGCGTGACCCAGGCAACAGTGGCGGCTGATTGAGGGCAAGTTTCACCGAAGGTAAAGTGGAAGGTGCGATCGCACACCAGCAGTTCCCACAGCGGTTCTCCTGCATCACTCTTCAAAGGGCGCCGGTAAAAGTCAGCCTGCCAGATAGTCATAGTTGGAAGAAACCGCTATGCTAGCGCTTCAGTTACGGGCAGGAAGTAGAAAGCCAACCCCAGCACCGTATAGGCCGCCAGCAAAAGTACCCCTTCTAGCCAGTTTGAACGACCATCCCCACTAATCGAGTTAGCAATCAGTACGGAAACGGCAACTGCAACCATCTCAAACGGCCCGAAGTTGAGATCCATGGGCTGATTGAAGACCCAGCCAGCCAGAACCAAAACGGGTGCCACAAATAGCGCGATTTGCAGACTGGAGCCAACAGCGACAGAAACCGACAGGTCCATCTTATTTTTCATGGCAACAGTCACCGCCGTCGCGTGTTCCGCTGCATTACCAATGATCGGCAGCAGGATAATGCCGGTGAAGAATTCCGTTAGCCCTAGCTGGCTCGTCGCTGTTTCCAAAGTGCCTACTAGCAGCTCTGACTCGACCGCTACCAGCAGCGTTGCCCCCAACAGAACAGGCACCCACAGGCTGAGCTTGGGTTTGTGCTCGCCGCCCTCACCACCGTGGGCAGCTTTTTCCGCTTCGGGAGCGTGATCCGCCGCTTGAGCCTCCAGGGTCTCTAGCTCCAGCTCTGCAACGCCGGCATCGTACAGATAGGCGTGGGTTCTCATCGAAAACAGCAGCGTCAGGCCGTAGACCACAATCAGCACGATCGCAACCCAGTCAGAGAGGCGCTGCAGCACCGTTTCTTGAATGCCAGGAGAGGTAATGCCCAGCAGCGTCGGCAGCAGAATCGCAATCACCGCTAGATTCATGGAGGACGCATTCACCCGCGCCAGAATCGGCTGAAACTCCTGCTCTTTAAACTTTAGGCCGCCCAGCAGCATCGCGAGCCCCATCACCAGCAGCAGATTACCGATGATAGAGCCTGTCAAGCTGGCCTTGACCACATTGACCAGGCCCTCATTGAGCGCCACCAGGGCAATGATTAGCTCCGTCGCGTTGCCAAAGGTCGCGTTCAAAAGGCCGCCCCAGGAAGGGCCCAACACGACCGCAATCTCTTCTGTCGCCTGTCCCATCCAGCCGGCTAAGGGCAAAATTGCTAGCCCCGCCGTAATAAACACAACCAGGTCGCCCCAGCCTAAAAAGTGAGCGGCAATGGAAATGGGAATAAAGACCAGCAGGCCAAAGAAAATGAGATTTTTGATTTGCATACAGGCGGAGCGACGGGTCAACCCCTATTCTTCAGGCAGAAGCAGCAAATGACAAGGGAGAACCCCCCGAAATCCCTCCGAAAACGCTCGGAAAATTCTGGGTAGCCGTTTAAGGGCTGCGATCGCACCCTTCGAATCTGCTTCAAAACTGTGTAATGATAGCGCAGCAGCCTTTCGGACCGCTTTTTAGCAGATTCTTCAGCACTATGCACGCGCTGGCAATTCATACTTCCAGCCCTGAACTGGGCCTGGCTCTGATGAGCGAAGGGGAAATTTCCCGGCATCAGGTCTGGCCGTTTGCCCGAGATTTAGCATCCCATCTGCAGCTTTGCCTGATGGAGTTTTTACAGGGGCAGCCTTGGGCTGATCTGACCTTTTTGGCGGTTGCGGTAGGTCCCGGCGGCTTCACCGGCACCCGTATTGGAGTTGTGGCAGCGCGAACCTTGGCTCAGCAGCTCAATATTCCTCTATTTGGCATCTCTAGCTTGGCAGCCGTGGCCGAGAGCCAGCGGCAGGAGCTGGCAGCCGATATCCCAGTTCACTTGGCAGTAGAGATGCAGGCGCAGCGGGGGGAGCTGTTTGGCAGCATTTATGAACTTACGCAGGCAGGGCTGGTGGCGCATGAGTGCGATGGCATCTTTACCCCAACAGCCTGGGCAGAAACGCTAGCCGCCTGGCCTTACCCGTACCGGCCAGTGACTGCCACCGGCGGATTAGCTCATACCGCACCCCAAGTGCTTACGCTGGCCCACCGAGACTGGCTTGCGGGTAAAGCTAGCACATGGGCCGAGGTGCTGCCGTTCTACGGTCAGCACCCAGTTGAATAACCAGCGCTTTAACTAGACCCAGGGCAGCGCTCTAGGCTGTACGAGGCAACTGCTGGGCAAACTCCTGCTGCTGCAGGCTGTGCATATGGTGGAAGAGCTGCCAGCAGTAGTTCTCAGGCAGGCCACAGGTCATAGCGCCGCGCAGCACGACGTTGAAGTACCAGTCGTTAGGAGCAATCTCTTCGTTGAGCTTCTCCATAACGGTATAGGTGCGAGTTTGGGGATAGACATGACGGCCGCAGCGAATGCTCACCGTTTCGTGGCAGTAGCCCTCTTCCCGCTCGTCCAAGCGATCGCTCAGCCGTTGGGGCAGGTAGTAAAGCACTCCCTGCACTGAGGAGCCTCGGTCAGGCACGATGTCGAGCACTCCGCAGTTGCGCAGCTGGGAGCGACGAAAAAACCCTAGCCGGTAATCGTCCAAGACGGCGGGGCCAATGACGTAAGCGTGGGTGCTCTCTCCCAAAGATCGCTTTAGATCCACCGGACACATGCAGGAGCCGTAGGCAAAGTAGTAAAAGCCGGGCTCATGCAGAGTGGGACGAACGGGCTCTTTTTGAGGATGAATGCGGGAGAGAGACATACTTCCAAAAAGGGGCGGCTAGAGTAAGGGATTTATTGCTCTACTCGCTGAGGAACATCGTTTCCAGGAAGCGGCAGAGGTCTTCAGCAAACTGACCCAATCTTAAACCATCATATCCCGACCGGATTACCGGGGTTTCGGAATATTAGTTAGATTTTATAGTTTTTCCCACCTTTGTAAAGTTAGTCGTTTTACATCTAAGGCTTCAGCATCTAGGGTCAGCCGCCCACTTGAGCCTAGATTGCCCTAACATCCCTTCTATTAGCCCAGGGGACTCCCTAGCTTTACTTCCCAGCTTTATC
>DATNQE010000825.1:0-4873 GCA_036702895.1 Trichocoleus sp.
ACCCGGCATGGGTAGCCGGGTTCGGAGGGTTTATCAGCGAGTTTATCGTTTTGATTTAAGGGTCGAATTCAACGTTTTGATTTATGGACGCATTCCTGTCGTTGCTTGAGAGTATTCCCATTCACACTTAGGAGCGCTGGCCAACCCAGTTTTTTTCGGATTTAGTTAGCGTTTCTTGACAAATGGTTCTCCTCTCGATTAGAGAATATTGCGCCTTTCCAATTCGTTCCGTCACAAGAGCTACGGTTCAGCCTGGAGAAGCGGACTAAAGCGCCTCTGGTTGTTTGCCAGAGACCACTGGCGCCGTCTTACTGAGCTGCAGCTCAGGATGGTCCATTTCGATTTGCTGACAGTTCCACTCATTGCGGAATAGCAGCACGGGCCGGCCCCAGCTGTCTTTCACGGTTGCGGTATTAAACAGGCGACCCGCTTTCTCCAGCGCCTCCCAGCCGCCGTCTACCCAGCGAGCTACAGAGAACGGCAGTGCTTCTATCAAAGTCTCTACGTTGTATTCGTTTTGCAGGCGAAACTGCACTACCTCAAACTGCAGCTGCCCCACAGCAGCCACAATCGGGTCACGCTTAGACTCATCGGTGGAGAACATAATCTGCACTGCGCCCTCCTCCCGCAGTTCCAAAACCCCTTTCTGAAACTGCTTGTACTTAGAGGGGTTGGGGTTTTTTAGGTAGGCAAACAGCTCCGGGGAAAAACAGGGAATCCCTTCGTACTCCAGTCGTTTGCCCTGGTAGACCGTATCGCCAATGGCAAAGACACCGGGGTTATTTAGGCCGATCACATCGCCGGGGTAGGCCTCGCTCAAAGACTCCCGCCCCTGCCCGAAGAGCTTTTGGGGGTGAGACAGGCGCACGGTTTTGCCCAGACGAGCGTGGTTGACCACCATATCCTTTTCAAACTTGCCCGAGCACACTCGCACAAAGGCGATGCGATCGCGGTGCTTAGGGTCCATGTTGGCCTGGAGCTTAAACACAAAGCCCGTAAAGTCTTCCCGCGTTGGGGGAATCTCGCCTACCGTGCTGGTGCGGCTGCCAGGCTTGAGGGCGTAATCGAGAAACGACTCCAAAAAGAGCTGCACCCCAAAGTTGGTCATGGCGCTACCGAAGAACACGGGCGTCATTTGACCCGCATGAATCAGGTCCAGGTCCAGCTCAGGCCCAATCTCCTCGATGACCTCAAGCTCTTCCTTGAACTGGTAGTAGAGGTCCTGATCCAGCAGTTCCTCAATGCGGGGATCTCCCAGATCGACAATGGTGGCCTTAGCTTCTCGGCTACCGTGGGCCATGCGCTCAAACAGGTGAATCTTGCGCGTGCGGCGGTCAAAAACTCCCTTAAAGCGGTCGCCCATGCCGATAGGCCAGTTCACCGCATAGGTTAGCAGCCCCAGCTCTTTTTCAATCTCGTCAAGCAGCTCCAGCGGTTCGCGAGCGGGCCGATCCATCTTGTTGAAGAAGGTGAAGATCGGCAGCTGCCGCATCCGGCACACCTCAAACAGCTTGCGCGTCTGTGGCTCTAGGCCCTTAGCCGCATCCTCCAACATGACCGCATTGTCAGCAGCCGCCAGCGTGCGATAGGTGTCTTCACTAAAATCTTGGTGGCCTGGCGTATCGAGCAGGTTGATGGTGTAGCCTTCGTAATCAAACTGCAGCACAGTCGACGTAATCGAAATTCCCCGCTGCTGCTCTAGCTCCATCCAGTCGGAGGTCGCGTGACGCTGAGCCCGGCGAGCCTTGACAGCCCCAGCTTCGTGAATAGCGCCTCCGTAAAGCAGCAGCTTTTCGGTCAACGTTGTTTTACCGGCGTCTGGGTGGGAGATGATGGCGAAATTTCGCCGCTGCTCCACTGCCTTTTCAATTTCTGCCGAAGTGATTACTGCTGCGTCTGTCATTCAGTCCACTGGCTATAGAGCCGCTTTCATCAATAGTTTCTCTATTTAGCATTGTATAGCGATGGCCACAGGGCTTGTTGGCTATCCCATACCAGATAACCTCACCTGTATAACCGCACCTGGATAGAGAAGTACCCAAACTCCAGGTCAGAGCCTGCCCAAGCGCCACCTTAAAATTAACCCTACTTTGGTTGCGGGTGGCCTTGAGGGCACTTTAACCAGTGCTGGTGCTAAGCTCGCTCCAGCACAAGAGACTCTAGAGAACTGGCGCGCAGCTGCTCCCTAATTTCGTCAAAGTTTTTGACAAGCACCGGCAGATGACTGTAGCTTGGCTTTTCAACTGGGCAGGCCAGATGCTTCAGCTCCATAGACACCCCCAGAAACTTCAGCAACCGAGCTTTTAGCAGGTCGTTGCTCCCTTCTTGGAGATCTTCATGGGCCACCTCGACATAGCTCTGGCCGGTCTTGTCTAACTCTTCGCGCAGCTGGTTGAAGTAGCGGTCGTGCTGCTGGCTCCATCGCAGCAGAGCCTGCAGATTCACAGCAATTTTGGGCAGTTCTGCAGAACGGGTTTTAACGGCTTGCCAGAGCGGTATTTTGCGGGTTACCTGCCAGTGGAGATATGCTTCGAGCTTATTTTTGCGCACCAGCAGAATTTTCTTGACCCCCTTGTCTCGCAGCAGGGAAAAGGTTGTATTTGGCACGTGGCTAGGCAGCAAACTAAAGCCTACCGCTTTGGCGCTGTAGCTGTTTTGCCACAGTTTGATACAGAAGCGCTCCGGCGTGCGATCGCGCTCAAAAAGCGCCATGGGTCCAACTTTGCCGCGGATAAGAGCGTAGCGTGACAGCGGCATGCCATCGCCTAAGAGCTTCTGAAAATCCTCTGAATAATGAATTCTGGTGGGATCAAAAACATTCCCGTGGCACAGAATCTCTGGGTGTTGATTGAGCAGAGTGCAGGCATAGCCGTCATCAGCCGCAGGAAACCGAAAAACGACAAACCGAGTTGGAAAGCTTGAAGTCTCAACTTGCTCACAAAACACTTCACCCAGCAGCTTTTGGTAGCGTAGAAGGCTCAGCCTTTGGGCAATAGGGTTTTTCAGATTGATCGAGCTTCTGAAGAGCCGAAACTGGTCTGGCAGTGTTTCCATCTTCCTAACGACGCAACGTAGAGGTGTCTTATAGCAATCCTGAATAAGACTTGAACGAGGTGCAGGGGTGGAACCCCTGGCTGGAAGACGCGCCCCACAATCCCCTATCTACCGATAGTTTGTAGGTCGAGGACTTTTGCAAAGACTTTCAAGAACTCAGACAGCTAATTTAGAGAGCCGGTTGACTGTTTATAGCCGTTATATCGGTCATCAGCACCCTACCGGCAGAAGTAGATTAAACACAAACTGACATTACTACAGATTGAAAGTTCGAGTGGGCTTGCTCAATAAGCATCTTAAGTCCCTTAAATTAAGGATCCAAGAGATGCTGAGCCATCCATAGGTTCCAAGGATTTATTGGCCCGTTGCTAGTAAGTATAGATACTTGCTTAGACACACCTATGGGGATTGAAAAGCCACCTTTAAGCAGGCAGAAACCACACGGTTCCCTGACAGAGAGTTATTCAGAAAGCGATTTAGTGAGATTATTCTTCCAATTCAAGACTTAACCACTCAAACACCTAGTTTCTAGTCCATTTTCAGGACAAACCTAGTCTGAGGGTGACATCGGCCCCTCCCTGCCCTAAGCGCCCTTCGATAGGCACTGCAAAGATGAGCTGCTCCTGGCTATCTGCCCAAAATAGAGCAGGCTTTGAAAGAGCTCGGTTTAAAAGCTCAGCTCGGTAAGCCTCTGCGGCGCGGCTGTACAGCATCTGTGTCTCTGAGAGATGATGAAGGTGAGGCTGTTGATCCAACCTTAATTACTGATTTTTTTGTATGACATCGGCTGCTCCCCCGACTTTAAGTATTCAGACGTGGTGTTGGCGTGGGTTTTCCATTCGATACCAGCAGGCAGGTACCCAAGGCCCTCCCGCGGTATGTATTCACGGCTTTGGGGCTTCTAGCGACCATTGGCTGAAGAACCTGCCCGAACTAGGCGCTGCAAGTCGCGTCTACGCCGTTGATCTGATTGGCTTTGGTCTGTCTGATAAGCCCTCACCCGGTGAGGCTATTGCCTACACCTTTGAAACCTGGGGAGAACTGGTTATAGAGTTTTGCCGAGAAGTGATCGGCGAACCCGCTTTCCTCATTGGCAACTCAATTGGCTGTATTGTGGCGCTGCAGGCAGCCGTGACGGCACCTGAGTGGGTACGCGGAGTGGCGATGCTTAACTGCTCTCTGCGGCTGCTGCACGATCGCAAGCGTATGAGCTTGCCGTGGTACCGCCGCTCAACCGCGCCGCTGCTTCAGCAGGTTCTGGGCTACCGACCCTTTGGTCATTTCTTCTTTGCTCGGCTGGCCCGGCCCCAGGTAATTCGCAACCTGCTGCGCAAGGCGTATCGGCGGGCAGAAGCGGTTACAGAGGAGCTGGTCAACTACCTGCTAGAGCCTGCTATGCAGACAGGGGCGGCAGATGTGTTTCTGGCCTTTGTACGCTACTCCCACGGACCTCTGGCCGAAGATTTGCTGCCCGATGTTCAGTGCCCGGTGCTGATTCTGTGGGGCCAGGAAGACCCTTGGGAACCGGTGGATCTGGGTCGGGAACTGGCCCATTTTGCAGCGGTTGAGGAGTTCATCGTGCTGGAGGGCTTAGGCCACTGCCCCCAGGACGAAGCCCCCGAGGTGGTGAACCCAATCTTGCAGACATGGCTAGCCCGCCACGGTAGCTAGACACCTAAAAAATTTCCTGTGCCTCTTTGGGGCACAGCCCCAGAAGCACAGGAAGTAGAAACAGTTAAACGCTTGTACCCCTAGCATCTTTGGAGATCCTTTGATCAGGATCCAACACTGTGCCGATTTCGCAATTGTCTTGCTGAGC
>DATNQE010000826.1:0-2430 GCA_036702895.1 Trichocoleus sp.
CGGCAATGCCACCCTGCTCTACTACATGACTGAAGAGGGAGCAGAAGGGAAACAGGCGTTTTTGGAGAAGCGCCCCCCAGATTTCAAGAAATATCCCTGGCTACCCTAATTCTTCAGGCGCTTTGCCCAGCGCCTCAAAACTGGAGTTCAATCTCCTACAGCACTCGGCAGATGGATTAGGTTGCGAGGTGCAGGGGTAAAGCTTCTGGCTGGGGCACAGCCCCCCCCATCCCCCTCAAACATTCTGACTAGCTTGACGCAAGCTATACAGCAATCACCACTTTGCTTAGAACATCCCGGCAGCCATAGGCCCAAAGCGATTGCACGCCAGGTCGCCGTCCTAAGTTCGGCTATAGCAATTGAAGGGAGAGTTAGGACGGGGTGCAGGGGTGAAACCCCTGGCTGGGGGCGCAGCCCCCACTCCCCACTCCCCCAACCGTCTCAACGGTTGCTATAGTTCCAATTCAGCGCCCCAGTTCCCTAAGCTTCGCCCCGAACCAGCCGTAAAAATACCTGGGTCAAGTCTGCCTGGTCGCGCTGGACCTCCAAAATCGGGCAGGGCCGCAGCGCGTCAAACAGGCTGTAGAGATCGGCAGGGGTACAGGCAATATGGACCTGGCTGCCGTCGAGGCTGCCGCCCAAAGCTGCGATCGCACCCTTTTGCCCCTCACTCAGGTCCCCTTCGAACACAACCCGATAGGCCGAGCCAGAGAATTCGCGAATAAGCGCCTGAGTCGGCCGCTCAGCAATGAGCCGTCCCTGGCGAATAATGGCGACCCGGTCAGAGAGCTCTTCAGCGACATCCAGCTGGTGAGTGGTCAGCAAAATGGCACAGCCATCGTCAGCGATGCTGCGCACCAGACCTTTGACGGCTTCTCCTGCTTCCACATCCAAGCCTAGGGTAGGTTCATCGAGCAGCAGCAGCTGGGGGCGATGAATTAGGGCTACTGCGATCGCAAGCTTCTGCTGCATACCGCGAGAAAGCCGCTGCACAGGGGTGTGCTGTTTTTCAACCAAGTCAAAGCGGGCCAGCAGCTCTCGTCCCCGGCGTTGGGCCTCTCGCCGGGAGAGCCCTTTGAGCACGCCAAAGTACTCAAGGTTTTCTGTCGGGGTCAGCCGCCAGTACGTGTTGCGGTTGCCCTCTAGCACAGCGCCGACCTTTTCCAGGGCCGCCGCCGTGCGGTGCGGATCTTCTCCTAAAATGCTGACCGAGCCTTCATCAGGCCGCACCAACCCCGCAATCATCTTGATAGTGGTAGTTTTGCCCGCACCGTTTGGCCCTAGAAACGCCAGAATTTCGCCTGCTCGAATGGTGAGCGAAACCTGGCTCACCGCCTCGAAGAAATACTTTTTCTGCCGGTAGCGCTTACTCAGCTGCCGGGCCTCCAAAATTACAGCAGCCCCCACTGGAGAGGTTGGGGGCTGCTCATAGGATAGGGGAGTCGCTTCCGTAACCATGAACCACTCGTTAACTGCCGCCCCGTGATCTTAACGCGGCAGCCAGAGCCTTTCGACTTTCTAATGGAGCAGTTCCGACAGCAGTTGCAGGTCCCCCTTAGGAGTTTTGCAGACAGTTTTGGAGCTTGTTAAGGCGCTACAAAGACATCAACCGCCTGGTAGCAGGCCGGAGTAGAGCAGGCATACATAATTACATCAACCGTGTAGGGGCCGCTGTAGTCGGGAGTAAAGCTCACCATTGGCGTTGGGTCAACGGCGCTGTCGTAGGCCAGCAGGTTGCCGTCAGCATCGTACAGTTCCAAATCCAAATCCTCGCAGTCCTCATCGCAAGTCGCCATGATCATGTAGCTGGTGCCCGCTTCCAGGTTGTAGGTGGCAGAGTCATAGGTTTCTCGACCCAGGAGGCTGACGTAGGGCTCAGCAACAGAGACATAGCCCATGCGCTCGGCAAGGTTCATCAAGCGGTTCCGCACCTGCATGACGTAGTAGCTGTCATCTGCTAGACCCGCCAGGGGCGCCAGCAAAATTGCCCCTCCCGCCAGGGTTAGGCAAGTCAAAGAGCGAACAGTGGCCTTAGGCGCAAAGGCAGCGAGTTTTGCGGCAAATGACATCGAGGTGCTCCAAAAACGGGCTAAAAACTCCTTCAGCATGGCTCTGCCGCTAGAGTCACAGCTACCGTGGAAATACTCGCCCTGCAGACAGCTCCCAGGCTCAGCTTCAGCAAAAATCCCCCTGGCGTTGACCAGAGGGATTTGCCTGTAGAGCACACTGCTTTTGCCGAAATCAACACCACTTCAAAAACGTCTACCGCAACACTCGAACTTTAAAGTAACGGCACGAATAGCCGTAAGCGCCCTGGTGTTAGGCCGCGTAGTCAAACAAAGCGTCTAAATAGATGCGGTTGACCTGGCGATCGCTTTGGCCGTTCTGCATGAGAAATAGCGATAGAGCCGCGCAAAACACACGGTGCTG
>DATNQE010000481.1:0-2638 GCA_036702895.1 Trichocoleus sp.
GCCGTTTGAGAATTTCCAAAGCGCGCTGCTTCTTGGTGGGTCGGCGCGAAGTCGTTACTGTAGCCAATTTTGGAAGATTTCAAGTTGAGTGGTGTCGCGCACAATCAGGAAAACGCCTAGCCCAAGCAGCAGCACCAAGCCCGTTTGCATGACGTTCTCCTGAAGCCGCTGGGGCAGAGGCTTGCCGCGCAGCGCCTCAACGGCTAGAAAGGCTAGTTGGCCGCCATCGAGGGCGGGCAACGGCAGAATGTTGATGATAGCTAGGTTAATGCTGATGATGGCGGTAAAGGGGAAGAGGCTAAAGACGTTGGCCTGAGCTAGCCCAGCACCTTGCTCCACAATCTTGACCGGTCCCGCAACCTGGCCTGCCATCTCAGAGAAATTGGTGATCAGCATAGTGAAGCCTTGCACCGTGCGGACCAGCATGTCCTGAAAAGACTGGGCCGCCATACCAAAGACTTCAAACACGTTGCTCGCGCGGCGGTACTCAAGCGTGCCGTTGGGTTGGAGCTGTACTCCGATAACAGGTTTGCCTTCGGGGCTGACCTCTGGGGTTACCGTTAAGTCAATTTCTTGAGCGCCTCGCTGAACCGTGAGGGCCACGGGTTGGTTCGGGCTCTCCTGGATCAGCTTAATGAACTGAGGAATGCTTTCCTGTCCGGCACCCAGCCGATCTCCCTGTGCCTCAATAATCACGTCTCCCTGACGGAGCCCAGCGCGGGCTGCCGGAGAAGACTCAGAGATGACCTGCGGCACCAAAATGCCAGGCTGGGGATTGAAGTCGGTAGGGACGCCCACTGTAGCAAACTGGGTGACAAAGACTAGGTAGGCAAAGAGCAGGTTGGCAATTACCCCTGCGCTGATCACAATAGCCCGGTCAAAGATGGGCCGATTTTTCAGCAGATCAGGGTCGTTGGGCGGAATTTCGCTGTCGGGGTCGTCATCTGGAAAGCCCACAAAGCCACCCAAAGGAATGGCGCGCAGAGCATACTCGGTTTCTGGCCCCTGATATTTCCAGAGGATTGGGCCAAAGCCAATGGAGAAGCGGTTGACGTGAATGCCCTGGAGGCGGGCCGCCATAAAGTGGCCTAGCTCGTGAACCACAATCAGAAGGGCTAATACTGCGATCGCAGCCAAAACGGACATAGTTTCGCCAGATGAGCAAACGACAGGTTCACCTATTGTAACGTCCAGATCCAGCTCGTCTGGCAATGTGGGTGAATCTCTGCTTCTAGGCATAGATAAAGTCCCTAAACGTCTGCTTTTCTGGCAGCAGCTTCTGATTAGGGCTCATCCTTAGGAGCGCTGACTACAACGCTCGAGCGCCTTGTTCTAGCCCAGTTCTAAAGGGCCTTGGGGCCTTTTAGAGAAATTCTCGCCCCATGTACGGCTGCAGCACGGCAGGCACCTGCACACCACCGTTGGCCTGCTGGTAGTTCTCCAGAATGGCGGCCATGGTGCGGCCAATAGCCAACCCCGAGCCGTTGAGCGTGTGGGTTAGCTGAGTGCCCTTCTGTCCTGGCTCCTTAAACCGAACGCTGGCGCGACGAGCCTGGAAATCACCACAGTTAGAGCAGCTCGAAATCTCCCGGTACTTACCAGAAGAGGGCATCCACACCTCTAGGTCATAGGTCTTGCGCGAGGCAAAGCCCAAGTCGCCTGTGCAAAGCTCTAGCACCCGGTAGGGCAGCTTGAGCTGCTGCAAAATATCCTCGGCATCCTTAACCAGATTCTCCAGTTCGTCAAAGGCGGTGTCGGGATGAACGAACTTGTACATCTCGACCTTGTTGAACTGGTGTAGGCGAATCAGGCCACGAGTGTCTTTGCCGTAGCTGCCCGCCTCCCGCCGGAAGCAGGGGGTGTAGGCGCAGTAGTAAATGGGCAGTTGCTCAGAGGAGAGAACGTCATCCCGATGAAGGTTGGTGAGGGGTACCTCGGCGGTTGGTGTCAACCACAGGTCGTCGTTCTGGCAGCGGAAGCTTTCGTCAGCAAACTTGGGTAGCTGCCCCGAGGCCGTGAGCGACTCGGTGTTAATCAGATAAGGCGGAATAATCTCGGTGTAGCCCGCTCGAATGTGACGATCGAGCATGAACGCGATCAGCGCCCGCTCTAGGGCTGCTCCGGCTCCCATCAAGGTGACAAACCGGCTCTGAGCAATGCGGCTGGAGCGCTCAAAGTTCAAAATGCCCAGGGTTTCACCAATTTCCCAGTGGGGCTTAACCTCGTGCTGAGGCAGGTACTCGTCTCCCCAGCGGCGCACCTCGACGTTTTCCTCCTCATCCTTGCCGACGGGCGTGGTGTCGCTGGGCAAGTTGGGTAAGGTCAGCAGAAAAGCACTGATCTGCTCTTTGAGCTCCCGTTCGCGGGGTTCTAGCTCCTTGAGCTGGGCTTTGACCTGATTGCCTTCCTCTTTAAGCGCCTCAACCTCAGGGCCTTTGGGGTCGGCTCCGGCCTTGATCTTTTGAGGCACTAGTTTGCCAATTTCGTTACTGCGAGCCTGGAGTTGCGATCGCGTTGTCTCGATCTCCCGCTGCTGTTTGTCCAGGTCTAGCAGGGGCTGCAAATCATAGCTCCCCCGCAGATTGAGAGACGCCTGAATCTGCTCTGGGTTTTCTCGAATTTGCTTTAGATCCAGCAC
>DATNQE010000827.1:0-12314 GCA_036702895.1 Trichocoleus sp.
TTCTAAGCGCGTGCTGAGTGAGGGGATTAAAGGAAGGGGAAGGGAAATAGGGGCTGAGGGGACAAGGTAAGTCCTTGCTGTAGCTTCACCCCTCAACCCTTGCTGCCCTACTGTAAAGTGGCGATTTTAGCGGCTAGTCCTCGACCTCCTCGAGTTCATCGCGGCTAATGGACTCATAGGTTGGTCTCGACGGAGTACGACGGTTGCCCAGATCCACCATCAGGTCGACTTCTGAATCTCGGCTGGTGCCGTCCTCGCGAGTCTCCACCTTGTGCACAGCAATATCCAGACAAAGAGACTGAAGCTCCCGCATCAACACCTTGAAAGACTCAGGGGTGCCAGGTCGGGGGATCGACTTGCCTTTAACGATCGCATTGAGAGCTTCGTTACGACCCTGCATATCGTCGGACTTCACAGTCAGCAGTTCCTGCAAGGTATAGGCAGCGCCGAAAGCTTCCAGCGCCCAAACTTCCATCTCTCCGAAGCGCTGGCCGCCCTGCTGAGCTTTACCACCCAGAGGCTGCTGAGTCACCAGCGAGTACGGACCTGTGGAGCGCGCGTGGATCTTGTCGTCTACCAGATGAACCAGCTTCAGCATGTAGGCTTTGCCCACCGTCACCGGTCGATCAAACGCCTCGCCAGTACGCCCGTCATAGACCTGGATCTTGCCGGGATCGTCTGGGTTATAGACCCAATCCTTACCGGTCAGCTCCTTAGCCTCCTGAAGCTTGCCGTGGGTAGCGTTGCGAGAGGCCTCCTCACCGTACATCTCGTCAAAAGGAATTACCTTGAAACGGGCGTCTAGGTTCTCCGCCGCCCAGCCGAGCAGACACTCAAACACCTGGCCTACGTTCATACGAGACGGCACACCCAGGGGGTTGAGCACGATGTCCACGGGAGAGCCATCGGGCAGATAAGGCATATCCTCAATAGGCAAAATGCGAGAAATGATGCCCTTGTTGCCGTGGCGACCCGCCATCTTGTCGCCCACCTGAATCTTGCGCTTCTGCGCCACATAAACACGGACGACCATATTGGCACCCGGCGGCAGTTCATCGCCCTGCTCCCGAGTAAAGACCCGCACGTCAACGACGCGGCCCTTCTCACCATTGGGTACTCGCAGCGAGTTATCCCGCACATCCCGCGCCTTTTCACCGAAGATGGCCCGCAGCAGCTTTTCTTCCGGCGGCTGATCAGATTCCCCTTTCGGCGTCACCTTACCCACCAGAATGTCGCTGGCTTCTACCCAGGCACCAATGCGAATAATGCCGGTCTCGTCGAGCTGGCGCAGCGCATCTTCACCAACGTTAGGAATCTCCCGAGTAATTTCCTCAGGCCCCAGCTTGGTCTGACGCGCCTCGATCTCGTACTTCTCAATGTGGATAGAAGTGTAGATATCGTCATACACTAGCCGCTCGCTGATCAGGATGGCGTCTTCGTAGTTGTAGCCTTCCCAGGGCATGTAGGCGACCGTGACATTTTGTCCTAGCGCCAGCTCACCGCCCTCGGTGGCAGAGCCATCGGCCAGCACCTGACCCGCCTTCACCTGCTCCCCGGGAAATACCAGGGGCCGCTGATTGAGGCAGGTGTCTTGGTTAGAGCGCTGGTACTTTTGCAGCTCGTACTCATGCTGCCGACCCTCGGGATCGCGCACGCGGATGTAGTTGGCATCGAGGAAGACGACTTCACCATCAGTACGGCTGATGATCACCATACCGGAGTCGCGAGCAGCCTGAGCTTCTAGGCCGGTACCGACCAAAGGTCGCTCTGGCCGCAGCAGCGGGACTGCCTGACGCTGCATGTTGGAGCCCATCAGCGCCCGGTTAGCATCGTCGTGCTCCAGGAAGGGAATGAGAGACGTAGCCACAGAAATGATCTGCACCGGGGAGACCGCAACGTAGTCCACTTCGCTAGACGCTGTGGTGGTGAAGTCTTGGCGGTACCGCACCGGAATGGTGTCGCCAATGATATAGCCCTCCTCATCGGTGGCGATATCACCCGGGGCAACCCGCAAATCGTCTTCTTCATCAGCGGTCATGTTGGCGGGCAGCAGGTCCTTACGAACGCGACCGTTTTCAACCTTGTAAAACGGTGTTTCAATAAAGCCGAACTCGTTGACCCTAGCATGGGTTGCCAGAGAGCCAATCAGTCCAGCGTTTGGACCTTCCGGTGTTTCAATTGGGCAGATACGGCCATAGTGGGAGGGGTGGATATCACGCACCGCAAATCCAGCCCGTTCCCGCGTTAGACCGCCAGGGCCAAGGGCGCTAAGACGACGCTTGTGGGTCAACTCTGCCAGCGGGTTGGTTTGATCCATGAACTGGGAGAGCTGGCTGGAACCAAAGAACTCTTTGATAGCAGCCACCAGCGGCTTGGGGTTCACCAGAGAAGCAGGGGTGAGAGAATCGGCGTCAGAAACGGTCATTCTTTCCCGAATGATCCGCTCCAAACGGTTGAGGCCAACGCGCACCTGGTTTTGCAGCAGCTCACCCACCGAGCGCACCCGACGGTTACCCAAGTGGTCGATGTCATCGACGTTACCGATGTCAAATTCCAAGTTGATCAGGTAGTCGATCGCCGCCAGAATGTCCTGCGGAGTTAACACACGGGTGGCATCGGGCACGTTCAGCCGCAGCTTACGGTTGAGCTTGTAGCGACCGACCCGGCCCAGGTCATAGCGCTTGGGATCGGAGAAGCGAGAGTGCAACAGCTGCTCTCCACCTGCCACGGTCGGGGGCTCACCCGGGCGGAGCTTGCGATAAAGCTCTAGCAGAGCCTCCTCTTCACTAAACTGCCCCTCTTTTTCAATGGTCTTCTGGAAGTACTCCGGGTTACGCAGGGCGTCGAAGATCTCCCCATCCGTCAGGCCCAGCGCCTTGAGCAGCACCTGGGCAGAGAGCTTGCGGGTCTTGTCGATGCGGACCCAAACCAAGTCATTCTTGTCAGTCTCAAACTTCAGCCAAGCGCCCCGGTTGGGAATCAGGTTAGCGTTGTAGGTGCGGCGACCGTTCTTATCAATTTCGGCTTTGTAATAAACCCCAGGGCTACGGACGATCTGGTTGACAATCACCCGTTCAGCCCCGTTGATAATAAAGGTACCCCGATCGGTCATCAGCGGTAGATCGCCAATGAAGACCTCCTGGTCCTTGATTTCCCCAGTTTCCTTGTTGATGAGTCGGGTGGGGACATACATCTGAACCGCGTAGGTTGCGTCCCGTCGCTTCGCCTCGTCTACATCGTACTTGGGGCTCTTGAGCTTGTAGTCCTTGCCGAGGAAATGCAGTTCTAGCTTGCCGGTGTAGTCTGTGATGGGGGAGAAACTTTCCAGCTCCTCGATCAGACCTTCCTCCAGGAACCAGCGGAAGCTGGCGCGCTGAATTTCAACGAGATCTGGCAGGACAAAATTTGGGGTGGTGTAGTTCTGGTCAGTCATGCGTCTCCTCAAGCGGGTCAGGCTCTGGGTACAGAAAAATTAAACGAAGGCAGTGCGGGGGCGCACCGAGTGGGTGCCATTAGGCTACCGGAGTCGTACAGCGTTAAAAATTCTTAGGTAGAAGTTGCTGAGTTAAATGCACCTGTAGGGATTGACGGTGACGAAATGGGCGGGTGAGGCCGGAGCAGGCGCGATAGCCCCAAGGGCCAAGTCTTTCGGTCATCGCGGACAGTCTCGTCATTTAGGATGTGAGGCCTCACTTTTAGGAATGGGTTGACTAGAACCTGTAGAGAGTAGGGAAACCACTAGCCCAGAGACCACGGCTTCTGGTGTCGTCCTCAATCAACTTCGCCCCTTTTGTGAATGCTGTTTAACAGGCAATCCTGGGAACGGCATTTGACTGGACAATTCAATTACTCGCTGGCGCTGCAGCCGCTGAGCTTGCCTCCCAAGCAGTGCTGAGACAGTGGACGCCCTGACAGCAGCAACAAAACACCCCACGGGCTAATACCCGTGTGGCTCTACCACTCAATCAACGGCCCTATAAAACATGCTCACTATAAACGAACGTATTTCACCAAAACTGTCAAGTCTTTTTTAAAAGCTTAACAGTTCGGAGGGGCAATCGCTAAGTTGTCTAGATTGGACGAGCTTTTAGCAAGCAAAGTCGACAGCTCCAAGGGTAGGTTGAACAAACGCGCCGCATTTGCCGTAGTTTGGGCGGCAAACTCTTCAGGCTCTACTCCTCTCAGTTGGGCCAAATACTCTGCAACGTGACGGACGAAGGCGGGTTGATTACGTCGCTCTTTACGGCGAGGTTCGGGCGAGAGAAACGGACAGTCTGTCTCAACTAAAATGCGATCGCCAGGCACCATTTTGGCCGAAGCCTTTACCTGATGGGCATTTTTGAAGGTGACAATGCCGCTGAAGCTAATGTAAAAGCCTAAGTCTAGAAACAGCTGAGTCTCCTCAGGCGTTCCTGACCAGCAGTGCATGACGCCTTTAACTGAACCTCGCTGCTGCCAAAACAATCGTAACAACTCCGCCATCAGAACGGCAGCATCTCGGCAGTGGATGATAACCGGCAGATCCAACGCTTGAGCAATTTCTAGCTGAGCTAGAAAAGCTTCTTTTTGGATCGCTTCGTCTGTTGCCTTGTAGAAGTCCAGCCCTGTTTCCCCAATGGCCACAACTCTAGGATCAGACTTTGCTAGCTCAGCAATCTGATCAGCCATAGTATCTGACCACTTGTCCATATCAAGGGGGTGAAGACCCACCGCTAAAGAAACCTCAGGAAATCGATCGGCAATCGCCTGGGTTTTAGCAAGCTCAGCGGGCTCAACGCAAGAGTGAACGAGATGAACAACTCCTGCTTGTCGCCAGGCCTGCGCCACCTGATCTAGATCGGCATCAAAGCCGTCGAAGTTGATATGAACGTGGGTATCAACAAGCTGCATGAATTGGGCTGCATGAATTCTTAGGCGGCAGAGTAACGGTTAGCTAAGCAGAAGCCCTGTCAGGAAGCCGCTTGAGAGTCGTGCTGCTTAAGGGCACGGGCCAGACGAGCTTTACGGCGAGCGCCTGCGTTAGCATGGATGACACCGTGCTTAACGGCTTTGTCAATTTTGCTAAAAGCGGCAGACAGGCTGGCCTGGACGACGTTCATCGTCTCTGGAGAGGGATTGGCCGCATGCGCATCTACTGCTGCGAAATAGTTTTTCGTCAGCGTCTTAACAGCAGACTTGTAAGACTTATTGCGGAGACGGTTACGCTCAGAAACTTGAATACGCTTAAGTGCAGACTTGATATTTGCCACAGTTCGCCCTAGCTTACTTGGAATATTGACCGGATAAAATATCATAGCACCTATCTGCCGGAATAAGTGTCTCGCCCTAGAATCCACGCTAAGCTATAGATCGACTAGGATGGTGAGACCCAGCCTCCTGAGCAGCCTGTCCGTTGCAGACTGCTTTGATGAACGGGTGAATCTTCAAAACTGGTTTACCTCACGCTAAACACGACCTAATGCTGCGCATCACACATCAGCCAACCGAGGCCAGAACGGAGCTGCAGCGCATCTGTGCTCGCACCCATGACGATCAGGTTGTTCATAAGGAGGCCACCGTCCGCGAAATCCTTCAAACGGTAAAGCGGCAGGGCGATCAGGCACTAATTCAGTACACCGCTGATTTTGACCAGATCACTTTGACAGCAGATCAGCTGATGATTCGGGGCCCTGAGCTCGATGCGGCCTATCAGCAAGTCTCCAAAGAGCTAATTGACGCCATTCGGCTAGCCTGTCGCAATATTGAAGCGTTTCACCGGCAGCGGATGCCCAAGAGCTGGGTAGGGTTTGAGGAAGACGGTGTAGTGCTGGGCAAGCGGTATACCCCCGTTGATCGGGCAGGCATCTATGTTCCGGGTGGGAGAGCAGCTTACCCCAGCACGGTGCTGATGAATGCTATTCCGGCTAAGGTAGCCGGGGTACCGCGAATTGTGATGGTGACGCCCCCGGGAGACAGCCTGACGCTCAACCCGGCAGTGCTTGTAGCAGCGCAGGAAGCAGGGATCACCGAGATCTATCGGGTCGGCGGCGCTCAGGCCATTGCAGCACTGGCTTACGGCACCGAAACTGTGCCCAAGGTGGACGTGATTACGGGGCCAGGCAATATCTACGTAACGCTGGCGAAAAAGTTGGTCTTTGGCAACGTGGGAATTGACTCGCTAGCAGGGCCTTCGGAGGTTTTGATCATTGCCGACAGCACGGCTAACCCGGAGCACGTAGCCGCCGATATGCTGGCTCAGGCCGAGCATGACCCGCTAGCTGCTGCCATTTTGATTACCCCTGACGCTATTTTGGCTGAGAAGGTGGCGACTGAAGTCGCCCACCAGCTAGATGGACATCCCCGCCAAACCCTTACTGAGAAGGCCATTGCTCACTATGGGCTAGCTGTGGTGGTGGACTCCCTAGAGACAGCGGCTTTGCTTTCCAATGAATTTGCCCCGGAGCACTTGGAGCTAGAGGTGGCAGACCCGTGGGAGCTGCTGAAGCACATTCGCCATGCTGGGGCTATTTTCCTAGGGCATGACACCCCTGAAGCGGTGGGAGACTACCTGGCTGGCCCCAACCACACTTTGCCAACCTCGGGTGCTGCTCGCTACGCTTCGGCTCTCAGCACCGAGACTTTTATGAAGCACTCCAGTCTAATTCAGTATTCCTCGTCGGCATTGGGTAAGGTGTCGGGCGCGATCGCAGCTTTAACCAAAGCCGAAGGGCTGTTCTCCCACGGGGAATCTGTACGGCTACGCACTCAAAACACCAGCCAAAACCCCTCAGGCATGATTGAGCCAGACGTTCATTAGCCCCGCAGCAAGCCACCGACACGTTTCATCGCCCTAGCCCTTTACTGCCAGGATTAAAACAATCTAGAGAAATCTAGAGAGATTCTGCTTGACCAGTTTAGGCAGAGGAGATAGTCGTACAATCGCAGTACTTAATCTGACCTAGGCAGACGGCTCTGGTGGGCAGTCTGCTCTTACGTTGCCCTGAGGTGCCTGTGTTCAAGACGATTCTGGTGGCGCTAGATGAACCGAAGCTGGCCAGCGACGTAATCGAAGCACTTAACCAGCTGCAGTGGCAACCCGATGCCACGCTGGTGCTTTCCCACGTTATGCTGCCGTCGGAGGACATTCCCAACCGGGATGCGACTCTACCGGGTCATGCCCCAGCCGACACCACGCATCAGCAGTTAGAGGAGCAGCTGAGGCACTATCAGCCGGCTCTACCGCCAGCAAAAGCTGTGGTTGAAGTGGTTTTGGGCGATCCAGCAGAAGAGATTGTTCGGCTAGCGAATATTCACACGGCCGATTTAATTATTTTGGGCAACCGGGGGTTAACGGGGCTGAACCGCATTTTGCAGGGCTCTGTCAGCAGCCAGGTACTCGAAGATGCGCCTTGCTCAGTCATGGTCATCAAGGCCAAAGTCAGCGCTAGCAGCGCTGTTTAGTAGAGCGGCTCGTGTCGAGTTTGTTTTATCTGGGCAGGTACTTTCCAATTGGCTCCCTATAGCTGCCGTATTGCCCCTAGAGACCTTAACAAATCGGCGTCCAACCCTACTCCCCCATTGCCTGCCCGGCTAGCCATCCGGTGGTCCAAGCGTTCTGGAAGTTGAAGCCACCAGTAATGCCGTCGACATCCAGGATTTCTCCAGCAAAGTAGAGGCCCGGGCAGAGGCGGCTTTCCATCGTTTTGAAATCAACTTCCTTGAGGCTAATGCCGCCGCAAGTGACAAACTCATCCTTGAAGACGCCCTTGCCTGCGATCGCAAACGTCCCCTGACTCAATTCCTGTACCAGCGTCTGCAGTCCAGCTTTGGGCAAGTTAGCCCAGGTCAAAGTTTCTGTCAGCCCAGCACGCTCTAGCACGAGGTACTGCCACACGCGGCGGGGTAGCAAGAAAGGGCAGTGATTAAGAACCAGTTTTTTGGCCTGCTGATTTTTGGTATCCAACAGGGTTTGGCGAACCCCGTCGGGAGACTTGTCCGGCAGCCAGTTGACGATCAGCGGCCCCTGGTAGCGGCTTTCGTAGAGTGCACGGGCTCCCCAAGCAGAGAGCTTCAGCACAGCAGGGCCGCTTAGACCCCAGTGCGTAATGAGCAGCGGCCCAGTTTGGGCCAGCGGCTTTTGGCCGGCCAGCTTGAGGGTGAGCGTCACGGGATCAACCGCTACTCCAGCAAGCGCCTGGAGGGCTTTGTCTTTGACGTTGAACGTAAAGAGGGAGGGCACTGGGGGAATAACCGTGTGTCCTAGGGCTTGGGACACAGCATAGCCGGTGGGATGGCTGCCGCTAGCCAGGAGAATGCGATCGCACCTCAGCCCTTCCCCCGACCTCAGATTCACCACAAACCCAGGGTCTTTCCGCTCAATACTTCGCACCCCAGCTCCCGTGCGAATCTTGACGCCGACTCGGCGGGCCTCACCCATCAGGCAATCTATGATGGTGGCAGAGTCGTCTGTGCTCGGAAACATGCGGCCATCGGCCTCGGTTTTGAGCGCTACCCCACGCCGGTTAAACCACGCCACCGTATCCTTGGCCTGAAAGCGGCTAAAAGCGCCACGTAACGCCTTACCGCCGCGCGGGTAGCTCTGCACCAGCAGCGCCGGGTCAAAACAGTGATGGGTGACATTGCAGCGACCACCGCCGGAAATGCTGACCTTAGTCAATGGAGCGGGGCCAGCTTCTAGCAGCTCTACCTGCGCTTGGGGATGCGCTTCGGCACATGCGATCGCGCCAAAGAAGCCTGCCGCCCCACCCCCAATAATCACAACCCGTACACCGCTGTTGCTCACACGCCTTGCCGTCAAATCCGCCCTATCCAGCCTATCGCTCCTGCTGGGAGTTTGACCTTAACCCAGTTTGGAGCACCCGAATTAATCTCTAAGCAGCAAAATTTTGCAGACTGTTCGGGAAGATTGCGTTTTATTGCCTTAAATTAATAAGTATGAATGCTGCAGCTCTCAGCTTTCTTGGCAGGCTGCTGCTGTTCATTCGTGATGATTGCCAAAAGGTCGCTTTGCCTCGGCTGCCACGCCGTTGAGTGAAGCGACCTGTTTATTAATCTTTTAACCCAGGAAGGAAGTCTCAAGTTATGGCAAGCAAAAACCAGATCAAGCAGCACATCGCGATGACCACCCAAATCAAGATGGGCGATATGCCCCAGATGAAGGGTGGGGAAGAACGCAAGGCCCGCATTATGCAGCACGTTAAGAAGAGCCTAGGATAAAGGGTGCAGGGCCTAGGATAAGGGGTGCAAGGAGCGGTTTTTCCCCGCCTTGTACCCTTTACGCTATCCCCTTTAACCCTCCTACAAATACCCCATCGGATTTACTGGGCTACCGTTTCGCCGCACTTCAAAGTGCAGATGGGGGCCAGTAGAAAGACCCGTAGAGCCCACCGCTGCAATCACTTGGCCCTGCTGCACGGATTGCCCTTCACTCACCATCAGGCGACTGCAGTGGCCGTAGAGGGTCGTCAAGCCGCTGCCGTGGTCAATAATTACCGCTTGGCCGTAGCCGCCGTACCAACCGGCGAAAATGACTCGCCCGGTGTCGGCAGCTCGAATAGGCGTCCCCTGACTGGCGCCAAAATCAACCCCGGCATGAAAGCGACGGGACCTGAGGATTGGGTGGACACGGGCGCCAAAGCCGCTGGTGATGCGGGCGCTCGCTGGATAGATAAAGCGGCCCGTACCGCGAATAATACCGGCTTGAGCAGCAACCTTTTGCCGGATCAGCTCGGCAATCTGCTCCGACTCGCGGGCGAGCTGAGCTTCGGCCGCTTCCAAGGCGGAGCGCTCGTTCTTGAGTCGGGCGATCAGCTCTTGCTCTGAGACAGCCTCTTTTTCATACTGCTGCTTCTGGGCGAGCAGCTGCTGACGCAGCAGCGCGACTTGGTTCTTTTTAGCCTCGACCGCTGCTTTTTGCTGCTTGATCTCGTCGGCTTTGCGTTTGAGATCTTCTAACACGTTGCGGTCAGCCTGGTAGACGCGCTTGAGCTGGTAGCGCCGGTCGAGAAATTCGTTAAAGTCGTTGCTCTGCAGCAAGACAGCCCAGCCTTCGCTGCCCTTCTGGCGCTGGAGAAACTGAAGCCGGGCAACCGTAGCCTTTTGCATCTCCTGGTACTCGGCCTGGGCTTTTTCGAGCTGAGCCTGCAGATCTTTGAGCTGCTTCTCGGCCTGGCTCAGGCGGTACTCGGTTTCGGTAATTTGGTTAGCAGTGGCGGTAATGTTTTGCTGCAGGCCCTGGAGCCGCTGCTCAGAAGTTTCCTGCTGATTTTCCAGCTGGTTTTGCTGCTTGTCCAGCTGGTTGCGCTGCTGGTTGACCTCCTGCTGTTTCTTCTGGAGCTGCTGCACCGATTGAGCCACGAGCTGCGGCGCTGCATCGGTGCGGGCGAGGCCAGGCGTGACCAGCCCAGTCAGCGCGACCAAGGCCAGCATCAGCGCAATAATCAGGCTGCGCTTAGGCATGAGTTTGGTGCGCCATCGCTCTAGCCTGAGTGGAAACAGGGTGAACTGCTGAGCGTATTTGCCGTTTGTTTTGCCGACCATCTTCCTGCTTTGCCCTCGTCACCACGCTCGTTTCTCTTGCTGTCGGTATGGGCAGAGGTCAGCTACAGACGACGCCCCTACCTACCTTGCCACTAAGGCCACTACGCCAAAGGCAAAAATTGCCACACCGGCCAGCTTATTTAACCATCCCAACCGGGATGGGTTGAGGGAAGTTCGAAAAAGATTAACACCCCAGCTGAGGAGCAGCCACCAAAGGGCTGAGCCCGAAAATACGCCCAGCACCGTTAGGCCAGCACTGATTCGGTCCTGCCCGGGCTCGGCAATACCCAGCCCGGCAAAAATGGCGATGAACGAAAGAATAGTGGCGGGATTGGTCAGCGTCAAGGCAAGGGTGGAAGCGTAGGCCCCAGTCAACCCATGGCCCGTTACCGAAGCCTCTTGGGTAGCGGGTTTGGCCCGGAAAGTAGCGACTCCCAAATAGCAGAGAAACAGCCCGCCGATTAACCCCAACCAGGCCGCCCGATCGACCAGCAGTTCGGAGATGACCGTAAGCCCAAATGCAGCGATAAAACCGTAGAACCCATCGGCCGTAGCCGCCCCCAATCCTGAGACTAGACCTGTGAGCTGACCATAGGTGAGGGTTCGCCGAATGCAGAGCAGACCGATGGGACCGACGGGCACTGCGATCGCAAGCCCCAGCAAAACACCTTGGGCAAAAAACAGCAGTAAATCCATAGGAGCCTCCAGAGAATAGGGGGGTCAGGGCAGGGGCAGGGCAACCGTCTCTTTGAAGGTGGAAAGGACAATGCTGGTGCGGGTCTTGACCACGCCTGGCAGATCCTTAATCACCTCGCTAATCAGGTGTTCCAGGTCGCGGGTATTGCGGCAGCGCACCTTCAGCAAGTAGTCATCTTCTCCAGCCAGGTGATGGCACTCCTGCACCGCAGCCAGCTCGGCGATTTGGGTTAAAAACCCGACCCGGTGGCTAGGTCGCTCAAGCGTGACGGCGACAAAAGCGGCCAAATCGTAACCTAAGGCCTCAGCACTAAGCAGAGCGCTATAGCCCGTGATGAGGCCCGCTTCCTCAAGCTTGCGCACGCGGTCGGCCGCAGCGGGCGCAGAGATGCCGAGCTGGCCAGACAGCTCAGACCAGGTCATGCGACCTTGCGCAGTTAGGCAGGAAAGAGCCTTGAGATCGGTCTTGTCGAGATCCATAAGAACTTCAGCCCAAAATCAAAACTTTATATTGCTGCAAAAATTGGGTTAAACGCTTTTAATATCTAATCTTATGTCTCAATTCTCCTTTTAATCGAATGAAGAAAACAGACTTTACCTACTATTGCTAAGCTGGGAGCTTTTGCTGGTTGGGGCGGTCAAAGCGTTAGGATGCCGCTACGGAGTGCGGCTGCATCAGCTTCTGAGAAAGCTGGCAAGCAGCAGGAGAAAACTGCTTACACTAAGGAAGTTGTTTGAGCAGTCGCTGGCCAACGGCAGAGTTGGCTGGCCGATGTTTCGGGTGTTTAATCAGGGCTGAGGATTGCGTTTTGGTTGTAATAGGGTTCGATTCGACGAGTAGGGTAGCGCCCCTGTCTTTGCCGTCTTTAGCTGAAGTGCTGGCCAGTATTGATCTGCCAGCCGATTGGATTGGTATTCGGGGTATTCGAGAGGCGGTGACGCGTCGCACCGTGCGCGACGGCCATCCAGAAGACAATGTGCGATCGCTCGATCAAGGGGCGATGGTTGAAGTGCTAGCGAACGGTCAGTTTGGCTATGCGGCGACAAATCGGCTGACACCGGAGGCGCTGCGAGCAGCG
>DATNQE010000828.1:0-2615 GCA_036702895.1 Trichocoleus sp.
GCAAAGCCTTTCCGGCCGGAACGGTCCTCAATACCGGGCTGGATGTGCCCAAAGGAGCGCTCCTGCCCCTCGGCATGGTGACCGCTAAGAAGGGGGCCAAACTACGGGTAGGGTTAACCTGCGCCGCCTGCCACGCCAGCGTCGATCCCGACACCGGACTAGTGCTCGAAGGTGCCCCCAACATTGATGTCGATACCGGACTGCTGCAGGCCTTTGCCACCAACTCAGCCGCTATGTTCCGGCAAACTGGGGTGAACCCGGCCTCGATCCCGCCGGGCGATCGCACCTACATCAACGCCGCTGGGCAAAAAGCCGTCCTGCCCGACGCCAAAGCCCTGGAAGACGCCGTCGATGCCCAGCTTCTGGCCTGGGCGCCTGGCAACTTCGACTCCAGCCCCGACAACGTCAACAACCCCGCCCAAATCCCCTCGTCCTACACCCACGAAACCTTTCCCTACGGCTGGAGCGGCTTTTCCTCGGTGGGCTGGTTCCACGGCCTGACCACGCTCAACAACAACGTCCACGCGGTCAACTCCGACCCCACCACGGGCTCTTACTTCAGCAAGTACCTGATGGGCATCGATCAGGAAACCATGCTGGGCTCCATGCTGCAAAACGCCGCTGACCCTACGTTCCGTCTGCCCGAAGGGGTGCAGCCCTCCATATTCCTAAATGCGCACGACCCCACCCCAGGGGCACCGGGCCTGAACGAAGTGATCAAAATGCCGGGATACCCTAGAGGATCGCTCTTTATTGTGGATGGCCTGATGGCTAGCTCACCGGGCCTGCCTGTAGGCGCGCAGGTAAACGGCATGTCCGCCTACCAAAACACCCTAGCGCCGCCGCCCTACCGCTTTGCAGCCGACCAGGACACGCTCAAGCGAGGCGCCGCCGTCTTTCAGAGCGCCAACTGCGCCCAGTGCCACAGCGGCCGCTACTTCACCAACCACGATGTTATTCCCATTGAGGAGATCAAGACCCAATCCTCCCGGGCCTCGGCCTTGGCAAAGCTGCCCCAGACCATGATTTCTCCAGAAACCTACCCGCCCAGCACGCCGGTGCCGCTGCCCTCCAACCCGGTGGTGCTGCCCGTGCCTACCGACATTACGCCTGAGCGGGCCATTGACTTGGCCTACGCCATTGGCAACAACGGCGGCATCAAAGTGCAGAACCTGATCGGGCTATACGTTACCCCGCCCTACCTGCACGACGGCGGGGCCGCAGCCACCGCCACCGCCCTGCAGCAGGAAGATGACGGCAGCTACAGCGTCGCCAACCCCGACGAAATGGGCATGGCCGGAACCCTGACGCAGAACCGTCAGGCTGACCCCGCCGCCAGTCTGCGGGTGCTGCTTGATCGCAACCTGCGCCAGGTAGCTGTGGAGAAGAACCGGGCGAACCCCGACCTGCAGATTACCCATGTTGACGGCAGCGGCCACGAGTACTGGGTAGACCCGCAGGCAGGCTACAGCCCCGAAGACCAGGATGCCCTGATCGAGTTTTTGCTGGCGATCGACGACGACCCGGAGGTGCTGCCCGACTCAGCCACGCCCCAAATCGCCAGCCAGTCTCTGGCGCAGCAGGAGTAACCCCAGGAAGCCGTCATGACTAAAACCGTACTGATTACCGGCGCCTCCCAGGGTATTGGCAAAGCAACTGCCCTCAGATTTGCTCAGGAGGGCTACGACGTGGTGCTGGCCGCTCGTCAGCCTGACCGCTTAGGAGCAGCGGCTGATGAAATCCGGTCGCTGGGCCAAGCGGCCCTGGCGGTGCCCACCGATGTGCAGGATCCAGCCCAGGTGCAGGCGCTGGTAGAAAAAGCGATCGCACAGTTCGGCCATATAGATGTGCTAGTGAACAACGCTGGCATCTACTACATGGGGCCTGCGGACCAGGCCACGCTAGAGGACTGGCAGCACATTATCCAGACCAACGTGTGGGGCTACATTCACACCATTTATGCCCTGCTGCCCCACTTTCTGGAGCGCCAGGCGGGTACTATCGTCAACCTTTGCTCCATTGGTGGACTCGACCCCATTCCCTACCAGGTGCCCTACACAACGAGTAAATTTGCCATTGCCGGGCTGACCAAATCCCTGCGGTCGGAACTCAAGCCCAAAGGCATTCGCGTCTGCGGCATCTACCCTAGCTTTATTCGCACCCGCCTGATGGAGCGGGGTCGCTTTCGCGGCTACAGCGAGGAAACGGCCCAGGCCCGCCATGATTTGGTGAATGCCCTGTTTCACAGCGCCATTCTGGAAACTCCTGAAGACGTCGCCGCTGCTGTATGGAAAGCGGTGTCAAAACAGCGCACGGATGTGATTGTGGGGTCGGCTAAACTCTGGACCACTTCCTATCATTTACTTCCCGTTCTGATGAAGCCAATTTTTCGGCGCGTTTTTGGCATGGGCGAGCATCAAGCTACCGGGAAATAAAGCAGCAGATTATGAGCTAAAAAGCCCGTTCTAATCAAGAAAAATGGGCTAAAAAACAGCATCGTCATTTTCTCGTCACATTCACTTTGAACGATGAAAGTGAGGACTTGCAAACTCCCAGAAGCAGCCTTGCTGTTAGCTCTGGGTAGATCTTTGGGCGATGTTGTTAGCCTTGAAACC
>DATNQE010000830.1:0-3394 GCA_036702895.1 Trichocoleus sp.
TGCATGTCAAAGCCAACTCCATTGTCTCGCACAAAGACAACTGTTTCCTGCTCGGTGGCGGTGCTGCCGACATGAATGGTCGCTCGGCTCTTGGGGCTGCTGTATTTAACTGCATTCTCGAGGAGATTGCGCAGCACCAACCGCAGCATGGTTGGGTCGGCCTGAACGATGGGCAGGGGGTCAAGCTGCCAGTCTACAGTGCGGCCCTCAACCTCCGGCTGAATGTCTCGCAGCACCTCCTGCAGCAGCTGGTTGAGATCCAGGTGAGAGAGCCGCATTTCTGTACGGCCCATGCGGGAGAAGGCAAGCAGATCGTCCACCAGCCGGCCGGCCTCTTTGGTCGTGTCGGAGATTGTTTTGAGGTAGCGAAGACTGGTGTCGTCTAGGGCCTGCGCTTTATCCAGGCGTTTTTGCAGCAGGTCGACAAAGCCGTTGATGTGGCGGATGGGTGCTCGCAGGTCATGGGAAACCGAGTAGGAAAACGCCTCTAGCTCCTTATTGGTGGCCTGAAGCTGGGCAGTGCGCTCCTTAACCCGGGTCTCTAGCTCTTCATTGAGCTGGCGAATAGCAGCCTCGGACTGTTTGCGATCGTGCACATCGGCAATAGTCCCGACCCATTCCTGCACCGTCCCGTCGCTGTTAAACAGGGGTACCCCCTGGGCCTCGAAGTAGCGGTATTGCTGGCTGGGGGCATGCCAAATGCGCCCTTCGGAGCGGTAGACCGTGAGCGTATCTCGGGCGTGCTCCCAACGGGCCTGAACCCGCGCTTGGTCCTCCGGGTGAATAGCCTGGGTCCAGCCCAGACCTCGGTGCTGCTCCCAGGATTGTCCTGTATAGGCTTCCCAGTCGGGCTGAGGCTCGACAAAATTCCCCTCTCGGTCAATGGTCCAGACGATAGAGGTGAGCACGGAAACTAGCGAGCGATACCGTTCCTCACTTTCCTGCAGGGCCTGCTGCTGCCGCCGCAGGTTTTCTGTAAGGGCCTCGGCTTTGCGGCGAGCCACAACCTGATCTGTGACTTCAAAGGCAAAGGTCATGACGCCAACGTTGGCGCCGTTGGTGCCCTGCATGGGCTGGTAGACGAAGTTGAAGAACCCTTCTTCCATCGTGCCGTTGCCGTGGCGGTCATACTCGGCGGCGATTTCTTTGCCCACAAAGGGTTCTCCTGTGGCCAACACCTGATCGAGCAGCTCAAAAAAGCCCTGCCCCTCCAGATCAGGAAACACCTCCCGCACAGGGTGACCAAGCACCTCTCGGCCATTGATCAATTGAATGTAGGACGGATTGGCAAACTCAAAGACGTGGTCGGCACCACGATGAATGCAGATGGAGGCGGGTGCCTGCATCAGTAGGGAGTGCAGGTACTGCTGCTGGAGCTCGGCTTCTGCCCGGGCCTGCTGCTCTCGCTTGAGCAGCTGAGCTCGCTCAAGCTCCTTTTGGCGCCGCTCCGTGATATCTAGCACAAAGCAAACCCCTTTGTCGGAGAACCCCTCTAGCGTGGCTCCGCCAATTAGCACGGGCAGACGCCGACCGTCTTTGCAGAGATACTCTTTTTCAAAGGGTGTGCAGACTCCGTGCGCGGCAAGTTCAGCGAGCGCCTGCTGGTCTATGGGGCGATACTCTGGCGGCGTCATGTCGTCCCAGCGAACTTGACCTGTGGCCACATCGCTGCGGCTGTAGCCCACCATCTGCAGGAACGCATCGTTGGCGTCGGTAAATGTGCCGTCGGCATTCCAGAACAGGATGCCGATCATATTGGACTCAAACACCGCGCGAAAGCGCGCCTCGCTCTCTCGCAGGGCGGCATCGGCCCGAATACGCTCGGTGATGTCGCGAGATACGCCCACCAGCTCAACGACGTTGCCGTGGGTATCGAAAATGGGTGACTTGACGGTATGAAAGTAGCGCAGTTCGCCATCGGCTCTGCGGTTGGGCTCCTCTAGCACCTCGACCGTGGTGCCCGTTTCAAACACCTTGAGGTCGTCCTGAATGTACTGCTGGGTGAAATCGAGCTCGTTGAAGGGCACATCGGTGAGGCCTCGCAGCTCCTGCATAGACATGCCGTAGTAGTCGCAGGCGGACTTGTTGGCGTAGACCACCACGGAGCCGGGAGCTTTGCAAAAGACCATCTCCTGAACGGAGTCTAGGATTTGGGCGTAGCGATGCTCGCTTTCCTGGAGGGCTTTTTCAAAGCGAATGCGATCGCTAATGTCGATGGCCATACCGGCGAGCAGCCGACGCCCGGAGGGCTCCTGCAAAGGAAACTTGAAGGACAGATAGTGGCGCTCGCCTTCCTCTGTTGGAACAGACTCTGTGGCCTGTAGGGTTTTGCCCTGGGTGAGAACTATCAGATCGTTTTCGCGCCACTGCTGGGCTGCCTCAGCCGGAAACAGGTCAAAGTCTGATTTCCCGACCCAGTCTGCCATCGGTCGGTTGAACGTTGCCTCTAGCAGGGCGTTGACATAGATATAGCGGCCATCCTCGTCTTTGATAAAAGCGGTGGCCGGGCTGTGCTGCATAAAGCTCTGAAAGAGCTCTTTGCTCTCTAGCAGCGCTTGATCTATGTGCTTGCGCTCGGTGATATCTCGAGAAACGGCAACGACCGCCTCGACCTCATGCTGCGCGCCGTACAGCGGCGTGAGAATGTACTCGTAGTAGCGATCGCCCACGGCTGCGGTGAAGGCCGTTTCCCCCTTAAGCGATTGCCCGGTCTGCATCACGTGCTGCCGCTGAGCCTCCACGGGCTCCATCAGGTCAGCCGGCAGGCCCAGTTCGCGCCACGTCTTACCCAAAACCTGCTCCGGCTGAAATCCCAACACCGTCGCGCCGCCTTTACTGACGTAGGAGTAGCGGCCCAGCCGATCAAATACGTAGATGTGGTCAGTCGAGGTGGAGAGAATGCCGCTGAGGATTTCAGCTTTCTCCTGAGCCTGCTGCAGTGCGTGCTGCATCTGCTGTTCTGCCTGCTTGCGCTCAGTGATGTCAAAGGCGGCGCAGGTAACGCCTCGCCCGAGAGAATCGGGCTGCTGCATCGGTTCCACCAATAGGTCATACCAGCGAGTCTGACCGTTGACGGTTAAAGCTACCTCCTGACGGGATGAGGCAGCGGTTTCCAGTACTCGGTGTTTGATAGCGGCTAATTGCTCAGCCTGCTCAGCAGGGAATAGGTCGATATCGGTTTTGCCGATGGCGTCTTCAGTGAGCTGTAGGCCTTGAGGATTGTGCAGCCACAGGTAGCGCAAGCGCTGGTCCTGATGAAATAGGGTGACAGAACGGTTGGTAAGCGCTAGCCGGAAGCGCTCCTCACTTTCCTGGGTCTGGGTCAGGCTTCGCTGCAGGTGCTGTTGGGTCTGGCGCAGCTTAGAGCTCAAGGAGCTGATCAGCAGCGTTACCA
>DATNQE010000832.1:0-4086 GCA_036702895.1 Trichocoleus sp.
TCTCAGAGTCGCTCTCAGAGTCGCTTCCAGCGTCGCTTCCAGAGTTGCTCCCGGAGTTGCTCTGGCTCTCTAAGTCCGGCCAGGCTCCAAAACTGCGCCACTGGTTCGTGCCCATCTCAAACAGGGACACCGGATCGTCCAGCAAAATGCCGGAATTTTTTCTTTTGAGAAACTGGTCAAACCAGCGGATCTGCAGTCGGTCAATGGGGCTAACGGCCTTAGGGCCAAAGTCAATCGCGCCTACCTTACGATCCCAGGGGAGGTGACCCCAAGGGCCAATCCACAGGTGCTGCGGCGTAGTGCCTTGAGCTTTTTCCAGATACAGCCGCAGCGTGCCCCGCAAGTAGGGATCAAACCACCCTCCTACATGCAGCATGGGCAGATCGACCTGGCTCAGATCGGGCTTGAGCGCCTGCCAGTAGTCATCCGGCTGGGGGTGGTCGAGCCAGTCGTGGAAAAACGAGTCTGCCGCCAACTCAGCGAGGATTTGGGGTCTTGCCGGTACTGGGCCGTGAAGCGGAAGCTGACGTGAAGCCGCGTAGAGGCGCCCAAAAGCAGCCTCATCCCCTTTTAGCCGCGCCGTTTCTGCCGCTAGCTGTATGGCCCAACCCAACCCAGCCTGAAGCAGCAGCGCGCCGTTCTCGTAGGCCCAATCGGCGTAAAGGTCATACCCCACCATCGCTGGCGCTAGAGCCTTGAGCGCCGGAGCACCTGCCGCCGCCGCATAGAGCTGCGTCATACCCTGGTAGGAAAAGCCGTACATCCCAACCTGACCCGTACTGCCCGGCAGTTGGGCTGCCCAAGCGACCGCGTCGGCACCATCTTCGGCTTCGTGCGCAAATAAGCGAAATTCGCCCTCCGAGCTGCCCCGACCCCGCACATCCTGAATCACCACGATGTAGCCCTGGCTGCCGTACCAGGTGGGGTGAGCGTAGACAACGGTGGATGCGATCGCACGCCCGTAAGGCTGCCGCATCAGCAGGACAGGGAACCGCCCCTCGTCCTCTGGGTAGTAGACATCCGCATCGAGCCGAACCCCGTCCCGCGTTTTCATAGACAGGACTTGCTTCGGCTGCACTCGGTATCGCGACATAGCAGAGTTAGCAGAAGTATTAGCAGGCTACTAGACTAGCAGGCGTGCTGTCTTGCCGGCCTAAAACCGCCAAATCTTCCTCATCGAGCTCCGCCGGAATACCGCTACGAATCAGCTCGGCGAAGTCCTCGTTTGGCACCATGATACAGAGGGCGTAGAGCCGGGTGCCGCCCGTATTTTCAATGACATGAACCCCGGTGGGCGGCACAAGAATGCTGTCTCCCGCCTTGATCGGCACGGTTTTGCCGTCGCAGGTAGCGCGGCCTTCCCCCTTGAGGACAAAAAACATCTCCACCGCAATCTGATGGCGGTTGGGGGGCGTCTTGCCGCCGACATCAAAGATCTCAACGCAGTAGGTCAGTGACATATTGGCAATGGTGGGGTCAAACACGATTGCCAAGCGATTGGTGTCGTGGGCGCTGATGCGGTAGGCCTGGTAGTCCCGGGGGGACTTGATGACAGGTACAACGCAGCTGTCGGAGAGTGTGCAGCGTGGGGCGTCCATAGCGGCCTCCTTAGGAGAGCAAGTTGGGGGAGCAGAGAAGCGAAAAATCAGGACATGGTGAGCCTGAGCAGTTTCTGCCATTGTCAGAAAGCCGCTGGAGAACTCCTAGGGAGTGAATCCCCCTCCCACTTGATTAGCAGACCTGGCAATCCCGTAGGGTAATCTCAACAACACTTTGCACTGATCAGATCACGCAGCAACCAGGCTCAAAAGCCAAGCATATATAGAGCTGGCAGGAAGATCACCGTGAACCTGTTTGACCCAAAAAACAGGGCACAATAGGAACACTCCAACGGGAAAGTTTAAGGGAAATTTACACTGTGACCCAGTCATTTACGCTGCAATCGGTGCTTGTACCGGCCGAAGAGGGCTATCAATCTCAGGATGTTCAGGTCAAGGAAGGAATCATTGCAGGCATCGGTACCGGCCTGCCGGTCGTGGGCGAGGCGATTGACGGTCGGGGCAAGCTGCTGCTGCCGGGATTTGTCAATGCCCATACCCACTCCCCCGAAATGTGGAGTCGGGGCTTGATTCCGCCGCTGCCCCTGGAGCTGTGGCTGGGAGTTCTGTACAAGTGCCCGCCCCTGACCCCGGAGCAAGCCTATCTAGCAGCGCTTTGGACGGCCGCCGAAACCCTGATGTCGGGGGGTACCACCGTCGTAGATCACCTCATTCTCACCCCCGGGCAGGAACTAGAGACCATTGCCGCTGCTGCCCAGGCCTACCAGGACATCGGCATTCGGGCCTGCATTGCCCCGCTGATTCAAGATCACCCGCTGGAAGTGGGGCTGCCCACCGGCAGCAGCGGACGGCTGCGCCAAACGCCCGAGACCGAAGCCGTGTTGGCCCTCATGGAGACTGCCGTACAGCGGCACCACCGGCCTGAGCAGGGGCTGTACATCGCTCCGGGCCCCACCGGATTTCAGATGTGCTCGGACGAGCTGTTTAAGGGCTGTGTGGCGCTGAGCCAGCAGCACGACCTGCCCCTCCACACTCACCTGCTAGAAACCAAGGCGCAGCAGATGCTGGCCTACGAGCGCTACGGCGTCAGCGGCGTGGCTTACTTGAGTGAGGTGGGCTTTTTGACGTCCAAGACCTCTCTGGCACATGGGGTGTGGCTCGATGATGCTGATATCAGCCTGCTTGCGATCGCAGGTGCAACTGTGGTCCACAATCCCCTGAGCAATCTGCGCTTAGGCAGCGGCATTGCCCCCGTGCTCAAGTACTGGCGAGCCGGCGTCAACGTTACCTTTGGCTGTGATGGCTCAGCCAGCAACGATGGGCAGGATTTGCTGGAAGCCGTCAAGCTAGGCACCATGCTCCACAACACGACCGATTTTGAGTATCGCAACTGGCTCAGCCTTCGCAATGTGGTGAAGATGGCTTCCTTGGGCGGGGCCAAAGGGCTGGGGCTACAGGATCAAACAGGCTCTCCATCGATAGGCAAGCAGGCTGACCTGGTACTGTACGACTTGAGCGATTGGTCTATGCTGCCAGCGACCGATCCTCTAGGGCTGCTGCTGCTAGGTCGTCCTGTGGGCTTGGTCGAGCGTCTGTGGGTGCGTGGCCGCCCCGTTATTCAGGACCGACAGCTGCAGACCGTTGATCTGAACCAGCTACGGCAAAAATTCGTTGGGGAGCGAGCTCAGTGGGTTACAGCGGCACCCAGCCTGGATCCCACCCTTGAGAATCAGTATCGTTCGGTGATGGGCCTTGGGGCCGCTTAAATTAAGGTTGGGATAAGTTTGGAGATTTAGATAAAGATTGGGCAGGGCAGGAACAGCGGATGGCGTTAAGGGTCGGAATCTTGCAAGATAAGAAGAGCTTAGGCAGAGCTGGGGTAACCCTCCTCCAACGCCTACTGCCTCTTTCGGTTCTCGATACAGGTCTCTACCGCTTAGATTTCTACCGGGCTGCTGTCAGCATTTAGAGCCCCTGCAAGAGCCCTGCTGCTGCTGGCGTCCCTGCGGGTTTACTCACCCCGGCTGCCCTAGCAACGGCCCCAGTCGCTGGGGCCCAAGTCCTGCCGATAGGTCTGATGAATGGCCGATATTCTAGTCATTGAACACGACCCCATCACCGAACATTTTCTGGTGCATACGCTCAAAGAGCAGGGGTATGAGGTAGCCACAGCCCACACGGGTCAGGAGGGGCTGGCCCAGGCCCAAGCGCTCCAGCCTGCCGTGATTATCTGCGACTGGAATGTCCCTGGCACCATCGATGGATTGGGCGTTTGTCAGGCGGTGAAGCAGGATGTCAACCTGTCAATGACCTTTTTCCTGCTGCTGACCGCTCGCCACAGCGTTGCCGATCGGGTCAAGGGGCTGGAGCTAGGAGCCGACGACCTGCTCTCGGCTCCGGTAGATGTCAATGAGCTGCGTGCCCGTGTGCGCGCCGGACTGCGGCTGCATCAGTTGGCCCGCGACCTGAGGCAGCAGAAGCAGCGGCTAGAAGATGAGCTGGCCGAGGCGGAGGCTTATGTGCGATC
>DATNQE010000837.1:0-2799 GCA_036702895.1 Trichocoleus sp.
CTGAATGCCCAGATCCAACAGGTCGTACAGGCCGTTCTTCGCCATGATTTTCTCAAAGGCGGTCGGAGAGCAGACGCCTTCAACAATTAAAATTTCTGCCTGGGAATTGGCCTGCCGCAGACCTCGTAACACCTGCTTGAGCACAGTCATGCTGACAGTAGCCGGTGGACCGACCGGATAGCCCAGGTTGGGCTTGACCAGAATGCGGCGAGCGTTGACGGCTGACACAGGTGGGGTATAGATTACCTGGGAAGTTTCTACAACCTGGACGGGGTTGGTCAGAGAAGCGGCCATTAAGCTGTAAAAGTAGGGCTGCTTTTATTTTTCTAGAGAACTTCCCTGTTATGACGACTCAAACCCTCCCTAGCCCCTGGAGAATTCGCGATCGCACCTTTAACTGGGGTAGCCGTACCTACCTGATGGGCATCCTCAACGTCACCCCCGACAGCTTCAGCGATGGCGGCCAGTTCGATACGGTTGAAAAGGCGCTAGCCCAGGCGCGTCACCTGGTCAAAAACGGCAGCGATATTCTCGATGTGGGCGGCCAGTCTACTCGACCGGGGGCCGACGATATTTCTTTAGCAGAAGAGCTGAATCGGGTCGTTCCTGTAATTGAGGCCATCCGCAGCGATGCTGACGAGGCCGTACGCACAGTGCCCATCTCTGTTGATACCACCCGCTTTGAGGTAGCACGGGCAGCGGTGCGGGCTGGGGCTGACATTGTTAACGACATCTCGGGGGGCACGTTTGACAGCGCCATGCTCTCCACCGTGGCTGACCTGGGAGTGCCCATCATCCTGATGCACATCCGGGGCAACCCTGCCACCATGCAGCAGTTTACTCACTATGAAGACCTCATCGGCGAGATTTACGAGTTTCTGCGGCACCAGATAGAGACAGCGATTGCGGTCGGGGTAAACCCTAGCTCTATCGCCATTGACCCTGGCATTGGCTTTGCCAAAACCTACCCACAAAATCTCGAGATTCTGCGGCGGCTGCCAGAATTTCACAGCCTAGGCTGCCCCGTTTTGGTCGGGCCTTCCCGCAAGCGCTTTATCGGCTGGATTCTTGACCGCAGCGACCCTCAAGATCGAGTGTGGGGAACTGCTGCCGCCTGCTGCGCCGCCGTAGCCGGAAAGGCAGACATCCTTAGAGTCCACGACGGCGCTGAAATGTACGATGTGTGCCGGGTAGCCGATGCTATTTGGCGATCAGCACCGGTTCTCTAGCGCTGAGCCTGTTTACCGCCCGCTATCTCTTTGGGCAATTGGGTTATGAGGCCGTTGGGGCGTAGAATACTGGACGGGAAAGCCCTGCGCTGGCGCTACTGCCAGGCGGTTTTCTCAGGTCATAGCTCCGCTTGCTATGGCATTACAGTGGATTGAACACCAAAATAATACGAAGCAACACGAGGAATTGAGGTTCTATGGCACGGTTTCGGCCCATTCTCGGCGTCATTCTAGCTGCGATCGCAACCCTTATCGTGAGCTGCGGTGGGGCTGCTCCTAAAGCGCCTCTGACCTATACCCCAGAAGTGCTCCAGAAGGTGCAGCTCTACACTCCTGCAGTGGTCGAACTGCGCGATCGCTTTCCCGAGCTCCAGGGCTACATTCAAGACAAGAACTGGGTGGATGTGGGCAGCTTTATCCACGGGCCGCTGGGTGAAATGCGAGCCCGGATGAACCGCCTGGCCGCTACTCTACTGCCCGACGACGCAGCCAAAGCCAAAGAGCTGGCCAAGGAATTCTATGTCCACCTGGAGCGCTTAGATCAAGCTGCCAGCGAAGAAAACCAGGTGCGAGCCGGTCAGGAATATCGTAACGCTCTAGACGACTTCGACACCTTCTTAAGCCTGGTACCCACGGCTGAGTAAACCCGCTTGATGCAATTTCTCCTAGAGCAGCACCCGGTAAGGTAATGGCACGAGTTGTCATTGTCGGTTGCGGTGTGGTCGGGGCGATGCTGGCCTATGAGCTAGGCCAGTCCGGCCTTGAGGTGTGCGTACTCGACCAGCAGTCCCCTGCCCAGGGATCCACTGGGGCGGCTCTAGGGGTTTTGATGGGCATTATCAGCCACAAGGTAAAGGGGCGCAGTTGGCGGCTGCGGGAAACCAGCCTGCACCGCTACGAAACCCTGATTCCAGAACTAGAGGAGCGTTTAGGCCGAAAGCTGGCGTTCAACCGTCAGGGTGTTCTAAATCTTTGTTTTGATGCAGCAGAGCTGCCGCGCTGGCAGTCGCTCCAGCAGATCCGCCAAACTCAAGGCTATACATTAGAAATTTGGACTCCCGCCCAAGTGGCTAAGGCCTGTCCTCACTTGGCACTAGGCAACGTTGCCGCCGGAATCTACTCCCCCCAAGATCGCCAGATCGACCCCACTGCCCTCACCCTGGCCCTGGTAGAAGCGGCTCAGCAGCAGGGCGTTCACTTCCAGTGGGATCACTCCGTCACGGGTATTGATTCATTGCCGTCGGGAGGTGTTGCTGTTCACACCCCGCAGAAAACGCTGGAAGCTGACAGCGCAATCCTTGCCGCCGGAATTGGCACAACTACACTGACTCAACAGCTTAACCAGCCCATCGAGATTAGCCCAGTCCTAGGTCAGGCGCTGCGGCTTCAGCTTCCAGCGCCTCTGGGCAATCCTCAGTTTCAACCCGTAATCAACGGCAACGATGTGCACCTGGTGCACCTGGGGCAAGGCAGTTACTGGGTAGGGGCTACCGTGGAGTTTCCTGCAGAAACCGATCCCCAGTGGCTGCTGGTAGAGCAACGGCAGCAGGAGCTTCTAGACGCGGTGCTG
>DATNQE010000845.1:0-4877 GCA_036702895.1 Trichocoleus sp.
GCTCAGACTTTTCAGCAGCTAGACCAATGGCTGATGCGGCTACCTACTCAAACAGTTCGGCCGGTTAAGCGCTCGTTTCTTAAATGGCTGTCCTTACGCCCGCTATTTTTAGGCACGGCCTGCGTCAGCCTGCTAACCGCCGCTTACGGCTGCACCCAGACCATCGCCATACTGCTCACCCACCAGCTCACCGCAGAGCCTTATCGGCGGGCTGATGTGGAGGCCCAACAGCTAGCGCTCGATTTGGAGAATACCGCCGTTGTTCTGTCGCCGCTGGTGCCTTGGAATATTGCCGGGCTGGTGCCGGCCACCCTGCTGCTCACCGACGCCGGATTTGTGCCCTATGCGGTCTATCTCTATCTGCTGCCATTGCTCAATCTCGTGGCTTCCCCAAATCACCCTGGCCGTCCTGCGGGTTGTGCCCCCTGTAATTTTGTTCAAGACTCGCCATGACGAATTCGTCATGCTGGTAGAAGAGGCCTTATACCGGTTCTTTCTGCCAGTACTACCCACGCGCAGGGGCACAGCAATGCATCGCTGCTAATTCGTAGCTGGTGGGAAATTGGTGCTAGCTGCCTCCCACCCTATTTCAAAATTTCAAAACCTCAATCAAGTCCTTTATGGCCGTCCTCCAACACAATTTTTCCCGTCCCCGACCCGGGGCCGAGTTTCTGGCAGGCGCCCGAGATACCCTGCCGCTGATCGTGGGAGCCATTCCGTTTGGCCTCATTTTTGGCACCCTGGCTCAGAGCAGCGGCCTGTCGTGGGCCGCCACCCTGGGCATGTCTATCTTTGTCTTTGCCGGATCGTCCCAGTTTATTGCTGTGGGCTTAATTGCCGCCGGTACAGCGCTGCCGATTATTCTGTTGACTACGCTAGTCGTGAACCTGCGGCATCTGCTCTACTCGGCCAGCCTGGTGCCCCACATCCGCCAATTACCCCAGCACTGGAAGGTGGCTATGGCGTTTTGGTTAACCGATGAAACGTTTGCTGTAGCTATTCGGCGCTACAGCGATCCCCGGCCCAACCCCCATAAGCACTGGTATTACTTGGGATCTGCCCTGGCGATGTACGGCAACTGGGCACTTTGCACCTGGCTAGGTCTAGCTGTAGGGCAGATGATTCCCGACGCCGCTAGTTGGGGACTCGACTTTGCCATGGTCGCAACGTTTATTGGCATGACGGTGCCCTACATTACAACCCGGCCGATGGTAGCAACCGTGGTGGTGGCGGGCGCAGTCGGTCTACTAGCTCATGGGTTGCCTAACCAGTTAGGGCTAATGGTCGCTGCCTTAGCGGGTATTGCAGCAGGCATGGGGGTCGAACGAGCAGGTACTGCAGGAGCATCGAAGCGTGAATAATCTAGATTTGATGAGCAATTCAGTTTCCGAGTGGCTAATCGTAGGCGGCATGGCACTGATTAGCTTTGCCATTCGCTACAGCTTGGTGGCCGTCAGTGGCCGGGTACAGCTCTCGCCGCCGCTGCTGCAGGCGCTGCGGTTTGTGCCACCAGCCGTGCTAACAGCTATTATCGTGCCCGCCGTGTTGATGCCCAATGGAGCCCTCTGGCTAGGCTGGAGCAACGCTCGCTTGATCGGTGCGATCGCAGCCCTGCTGGTCGGCCTCTGGCGGCAAAATTTGCTGCTAACCATCGTCAGCGGCATGGGCGTTTTTTTACTGTGGCAATTTGCCCTAAGCCTGTGAGCCTTTTCTCTGGCGCTGTTTGCCCGCTGCTGTTTCCCCGCCACTGTTTCCCCTGACGCTTTTCCGTGGGGTCAGGCTAAGATTAGCCCTAGCCAAGTTTGACGCACCTATAAGGAGTCAGCTATGAACCGCAAACTGCTTGTTTCCCTGACCCTGGCTGCAGCTGCTGGCAGCCTAGCCCTAACCTTGGGCACCGCCACCAAAGCCCTCGCCCACGCTGTAGAAACTAACTACATTCTGACGCAGCAAGCGGGTTCGGCGTTGCCGGGGCTGGAGTTTCAGTCCATCTACAGCACGGGCGAGCCCCTAAACGGCGCTACCGTGGAAATTTACGCGCCCAACAACCCAGAGCAGCCCTGGCAGGAGATCACCGCCGATGCCGAGGGTCGCTTTGCGTTTACCCCCGATCCGGCCATTCCCGGCGACTGGGAAGTCATTATTCGTCAGGAAGGCCACGGCGACATTTGGACCGTCCCCGTTGACGAGATGGGTATTGAGTACGACAAAATTGGCCTCGACCGCAGCAGCGACATCCACTACGCGGCAGCACCGATGCTGACAGTGGGCGCAGGCGCGATCGCAACCGTAGCCGCTACAGCCGCTTGGGCCGTTCGTCGCCGGGCCGTTTAGTAGCTGCAGTCAGCTAAATAGCGCTTGAATAGCGCTGTTCAAGTAAGCCCTTTAGGCCGACTGCAGGGTCTGTTCTGGCATCATCTGACTGTGCAGCGTCTGCTGCAGCTCGGCCAAAATGGCGGCCGCTTCTTCTGACTGAGCCGCCAGGGGGACCAGCGCCTGCTGGATCAGCTCTAGCTCCTCCGGCGATGCATAGCTTTTAAGAGGGCTGCTGAGGGGAATCGGAATCGTTAACCCATAGCGACTTGCCAGGGTCATCAAGCGCAGAGTAACTTCCACAGGAAAGGCAATAATCATTAGCTTGGCTCCTTGGCAACTAGTTCAGAGAGTTAACCGAAGATACTAAGCAAAAATACCCTTTAATACGCCAAAAGTCAGCCGTCAAAAGACAGTGGACAAAGCTCTGAATTTAGGCTAAGTATCGTTTTTTACTAACGGTATTCACTGATACGGATAGCCCTCTGGACAGGCAGCTGGGCAGTTAGGCCAGATATGCCCCATTGTTTTATGTCCCACTGCTTAAGTCCCCTGGCTAAGAGCTGCCGAAGCTAACCTCTACAACCGGCAAGATTAGCCCCAGAGCCACCAATCTTCGGTTCCGCGGACCGATTGGTTGCGTAAGCCCCTTATCCAATCAGTATTAATAGCAACTACCGCCGCCCCGCCAGGTGCTGCCGGAAGAAATCAATCTGCAGCTGAGCCGCAATGCGTTGATAGTCCAGGTCGTAAAGGCTGTGGCCCATGCCCTGAAACTCGTAGAGCATAACCGGAGTGCTGTTGGCTTCGATCACATCATGGAAGTTGCGCACCACGTCAATGCTGAGAAAATCATCCGAACCGTGGAACAGCAGGGTCGGCGTGCGAACTCGTCTGGCATTGTAGAGAGGCGACATCTGCTGGTAGAGCCCCGGATCTTCCATCGGCGTAGTGCCCGCTAGATACGACAGCAGGGAGGAATAGCCCAGCTGCCACTCCATAAAGGTATCGAGCAGGGAGCACTGGGGGTTAGCCGCCGCAAACGTACTCGGAAAGCGGGTAATCATTTGACTGGCGTAATAGCCACCATAGGAGCAGCCTGTCACTCCAATCTGGCGGGGGGTCGTCCAGCCGTCGCCAATCAGCTGTGAAACAATATCGGCCCCCTCTAAAATGTCGGCTCGGCCAAAATTTTGACCGTCTGCCTGCAGCCGGTAAAACTCTGGCCCAAAGCCCTCTCGCCCCGATAACGGCACCGACAGCACTGAGATACCAAAGTTGGGCAGCAGGTTGAGAGGCATTTCTACCTCAACGGCAAACTCATTGACCATGGAAAATCCCGGTCCCCCCTGCTGCCAGAAGACAATGGGGGCCGCAGTCGGCGGAAACGCCTGCCCAGCAGGCTGAATCAGCAGACCTTGGCGCGGGCCATTGCGGGTGGAGAAGGTCACCTCGTGCGTCTGCACTCGGTTGACGGCCTTGGCCTCCTGATTAATGTTTGTGAGCTGCTGCGGTGAGCCGCTGCCGTCTAGAGAAATGCTGAACAGTTCGGGCGGCTGCATTACCGAGGAGAAGGTGTAAATCAGCGTTTCTCCATTGGGGCTGACGCTCCAAGACTCTAGGTCAGCCGCCCCCGGCGGCAGGGGTAGGGGCTCCAGCGTCTGCTGAGCGAGGTCATATACAAAAAAGTGACGATTGGTGCCTACTGTGGCAAGAAACACCACTCGGCCATTGTCAATAAACTTTCCCTGGCTCTCCGTGGGGCCGCTGAGCCGAGGGTCCTCAAGGCCCCCCAGCAAATTTCCGTCTAGATCATAAAAGCGGTAATGAGCTGCGTCGGGGAACACATAGGTTGGGTGCTCTCGCCCCTCAACCTGAGACGGCTGGTACATCTTCACCATGAGCGTTTTGCCGTCGGGGCTCAGGGCCGCATTGGCAAAAAAGTCGCGATCGCCGTTGGTGGCCTTCAGCTCAAACTGCAGCGGCTCCTCCTGGTTGAAGTCGTAAACCTTGACCTCATTGCGCTGCCGAAAAATGTTGTCCTCAGGGGCCAGCCGGCCTAACGCATCCTGCACCACCGGGTCGCCATAGTTGGGGCTAAACGGGGTGCGCTCGTAGAGGTCGCGCTCCTCAATAGAGGAGGTCACCAGCGCCACCTGGCTGCCGTCAGCAGACCAGCTGGGCGGCTGGATGCTAAAGCCCTCGGGCAGACGGGCAACCTCAATGCGGTCTAGAGACGGCAAAAAGACCATGTAGACCACGTCTTCGTCTTCCTCAAAGACGCGAATCACAAACTTTGAGAAGTCCGGGGCCATGCCCAAAATCTCCCCCTCTTCCTCCTCAGTGGGGTAGACCGAGGTGTGGGAGACAATCTGAGTTTTGCGATTGATGGTGATAATTTCCCAGGGGCCTAAAAATCCCTGCTGCACGAACCTCAGCACGTCATTGTTGACCCACTGAATCGGTAGATCAGGGCTAATGACCTCATAGCCCAACGCCAAGGAGTCGCTCAGTTCCCCCGTCGTCAAGTCTAGGAACTGCACCTGCCAAGCGTCTGGGTTGAT
>DATNQE010000848.1:0-9147 GCA_036702895.1 Trichocoleus sp.
ACAAGCGCGATCGCAACTGCCCCCACAACACGTCCTTTGGGAGAAACTTTGGGTACATCCTGGCAGTCGGCTAGCCAGTCGGTGCAGGCATTCACCGTAAACCTTTTGAGAATCAGCCTCTGGTTGTTGGCCTATAGCCCCTATCTAGCGTTGATCGCTGCTATTGCCTTTTTTGGCTACCGTCTTCGCAACAACCGGCAGCAGCCCCAGGAAGTTGGGGAGTAAAAGAAACTCG
Source organism: Trichocoleus sp. (assembly GCA_036702895.1). GTDB lineage: Bacteria > Cyanobacteriota > Cyanobacteriia > Phormidesmidales > Phormidesmidaceae > JACVSF01. The sequence goes on from DATNQE010000848.1 coordinate 236, forward strand.
CTAGATCTGGTAGTACTGCCGATACCACCGTACAAACTGCTCAATGCCCACCTCTAAAGGCGTATCTGGGCGAAAGCCCACGTCCTGCATCAGGCTGTCGACATCAGCGTAGGTAGCTGGCACATCGCCGGGCTGCATCGGCTTGAACACTTTCTGCGCGGGTTTTCCCATGGCCTCTTCAATCACCTCAATGAAGCGCAGTAGCTCCACAGGCTGGTGATTACCAATGTTGTAGATCTTGTAGGGGGCCTGGCTGTCTCCATCGGTCAAGTCCTTTGGCGCACCTTTTGGGGACTGAGGGGGGCAGCGCAGCACCCGCACAATCCCCTCCACCACATCATCGATGTAGGTGAAGTCTCGCTTCATTTTGCCGTGGTTATAGACCTCGATAGGGCGACCTTGTGCGATCGCATCAACAAACTTGAAGTAGGCCATGTCGGGCCGCCCCCAAGGTCCGTAAACCGTGAAGAACCGCAGTCCTGTGGTGGGAAGCTGATACAGATGGCTGTAGGCATGGGCCATTAGCTCATTCGCCTTTTTAGTCGCCGCATAAAGCGAGACCGGGTAGTCCACCGTATCGCTGACGGAGAAAGGAACCTTGCGGTTTGCCCCGTACACCGAACTGGAGGAAGCAAATACTAAGTGCTTAACCTGGGCCCGACGGCACCCTTCCAGCACGTTAAGAAAGCCAGACAGGTTGCTGTCGGAATAGGCAAACGGATTTTCTAAGGAATAGCGCACGCCTGCCTGCGCCGCCAGATGCACTACCGAATCAAACGGGTGATCTCGAAACAGGCGGCTCATGCCCTCTCGATCAAACAGGTCTAGCTTCTCGAAAGTGAACTGAGGATGCTCCGTAAGCTGCCGCAGTCGAGCCTGTTTTAGGCCGACATCGTAGTAGTCGTTGAGATTATCAATGCCGTAGATGACAGCGCCTTCAGCAAGCAGCTGTTGGGCCACAAAAAAGCCAATAAATCCGGCAGCCCCTGTAATCAAGATCCGCATTAAGTAGCCCTCCTCTTTGCAGTTGACATCGCTACCGTTCAACCAAATCCCCCACTTACCCAACGGCAGGTGCAGCAGGTTTGGCCCTCAATTCCTGCTCTTAAAATAGACACTGGCCGCACTGTGCACCTGCCAATTGCGCTTGAGTACCAAAACTCGACTGGGTCACCCCAGCAGCGCCTTTAGAGCTCAGAATGCCCATTTGATTTTGCTGAGTCTTCTAAACCGGCAATTTTGGCACCGTTAGGTCAATCTGCGGTAAACAGTCTCTTTTTTGGCAGGCGCGCTACCCTAGTACAAAGATTTCAAGGGTTTCAGGCCGTCCAGCAGCTTCAGCCTCGGCAGCATCACCAGGCAGGCACGACTTAGTAGGGTGCCTGTCTATAGCACATAACCTGTAACTTATTCAAGCAGCTAGGCCATCCAGTGCTAGGATCAATTGAGTAGAACACAGAGAAAAAAGACAGAAGTAAGGACATAGTCGTAGATGCAAGAATTTGAGAAGTCAATATCCTTTGATGGACGGGATATTCGACTGAAGGTTGGTCTGTTGGCACCTCAGGCAGGGGGAGCCGTTTTGGTACAGTCTGGAGACACTGCCGTTTTAGTCACCGCTACACGAGCCTCAGCGCGGGAGGGCATCGACTTTTTACCACTCCTAGTGGATTATGAAGAGCGCCTATACGCCGCTGGCCGCATCCCTGGCGGTTTTTTGCGTCGGGAAGGACGTCCTCCTGAGCGGGCAACGCTGATTAGCCGTTTGATTGACCGGCCGTTGCGCCCTCTCTTCCCCGGCTGGCTGCGGGATGATATCCAGGTAGTCGCCACAACCCTTTCGATGGACGAGCAAGTGCCGCCTGATGTGCTAGCCGCTACAGGCGCATCTGTCGCTGTTATGTTGGCAAAAATCCCGTTCAATGGGCCAATGGCGGCTGTGCGGGTCGGCCTGGTCGGTGACGATTTCATCATTAACCCGACCTACCAAGAAGTTGAAGATGGTGACCTTGATCTAATCGTGGCTGGCTCTCCCGATGGCGTCATCATGGTTGAGGCAGGCGCCAATCAGCTGCCCGAAGAGGACATGATTGAGGCTATCGACTTCGGCTACGAGGTGGTTCAGGACTTGATTCAGGCTCAGCGCGAGCTAATCGCGGAGCTGGGTATTGAAATTGTTCATGCGACCGAGCCAGAAACCGATCCCACCCTAGAGCAGTTTGTGGAGGAAAAGGCCACCGCTGCGGTCAAGGAAGTGCTCAAGCAGTTTGAGCTGACCAAGCCAGAGCGGGACGAGAAGCTGGATGAGATTAAAGCTGCGATCGCAGCCGAAATCGAAGCTCTGCCCGAAGAGGACCCGATCAAAGTCGCAGTGGCTGCCAACGGCAAAGCCTTTGGCAACACCTACAAAGGCGTCACCAAGAAGCTGATGCGGCGACAGATCGTTGAGGAGTACGTGCGGGTCGATGGCCGCAAGCTCGACGAAGTGCGGCCCATCAGCGCTCACGTCGGCCTCCTGCCTCAGCGGGTTCACGGCAGCGGCCTGTTTCAGCGGGGGCTGACCCAGGTAATGTCGGTCACCACCCTGGGCACCCCTGGCGACGCCCAGATGATGGACGATCTGCACCCCGACGAAGAGAAGCGCTACCTGCACCACTACAACTTCCCGCCGTTCTCTGTCGGCGAGACTCGCCCCATGCGATCGCCCGGCCGCCGCGAGATTGGCCACGGCGCTCTGGCTGAGCGGGCGCTAGTGCCCGTACTGCCGCCGAAGGAAGACTTTCCCTACGTGATTCGTGTCGTCTCGGAGGTTCTTTCCTCTAACGGCTCGACTTCAATGGGCTCAGTGTGCGGCTCCACCCTGTCGCTAATGGATGCTGGGGTACCCATCACCAAACCCGTCAGCGGTGCGGCCATGGGCCTGATTAAGGAAGGCGACGAAGTGCGCATCCTCACCGATATTCAGGGCATTGAGGACTTCCTGGGCGATATGGACTTTAAGGTGGCGGGTACCGATACCGGCATCACCGCCCTGCAGATGGACATGAAAATCACTGGTCTGCCGCTCAAAGTGATTGCCGATGCCATCCAACAGGCCAAGCCCGCTCGACTTCACATCCTGGAGAAAATGCTGGCCGCTATCGACAAGCCGCGCGCTGATCTCTCGCCTTTTGCACCTCGCCTGCTAACCATCAAGATCGATCCTGAGCTGATCGGGATGGTCATTGGGCCTGGCGGCAAGAAGATCAAGAGCATCACCGAGCAAACCGGAGCTAAAGTCGATATTGCCGATGACGGCACCGTCACCATCTCTGCTATCGAAGGGGAAAAGGCTAAAAAAGCCAGAGCCCTTATCGAGGCGATTACCCACAAACCCTCCGCTGGCGATGTCTTTGCGGGCAAAGTAACCCGTGTCATTCCCATCGGGGCTTTCGTCGAGTTTATGCCGGGGCAGGAAGGGATGATTCACATTTCTCAACTCGCCGACTACCGGGTTGCCAAAGTGGAAGACGAAGTCAATGTGGGCGATGAGGTGATCGTCAAGATCCGGGAAATCGACAACCGAGGCCGGATCAACCTGACCCGTCTTAATATTCATCCCGACGAAGCCGCTGCTGCCCGTGAGGCTGCTGCTGCCAAGTAAGGGATTCAACCCCACTTTTAGTACTGGTTGTTTGAGGTGCCACAGCGCACCTCTTTTTTTGGCAAGAAAGCAGAAGATTTAGGAGTTAGGACAGCTCAAGTCACTTTTCCATCTGGCTCAGCTGCAGAGCTGGACGGGAGGAAAATTTGATCCGGGTGAACCTTTCTCGGTACGATGCAATGACGCAAGTTTTTTATCTGACCTGATCTCCATTTATTGATTGGCTGTGCGCAAAATTGTTATTGCTGGTAACTGGAAGATGTTTAAGACCCAGGCAGAATCCCTGGAGTTCTTAAAAGGCTTTTTAGGTGAGCTGACAGACACGCCTGACGACAGGGAAATTGTGCTGTGTGCTCCCTTTACAGCGCTGGGGGCGCTATCGAGAAATCTGCACGGCGGACGAGTCAAGATCGGGGCCCAGAACATTCACTGGGAAGACTCAGGTGCCTACACGGGTGAAATCTCTGGGGCCATGCTGCAGGAGTTTGGCACGCGCTATGTGGTAGTCGGCCACAGCGAGCGTCGTCAGTACTTCGGCGAGACTGACGATACCGTCAATAAGCGCCTACTAGCAGCCCAGCGACACAATTTAACGCCCATTCTCTGTGTGGGCGAAAGCAAGCAGCAGCGGGACGCAGGGGAAACCGAGGCAGTAATTGTCGGCCAGATCGAAAAAGACCTGGTGAATGTAGACCAGAGCAACCTAGTGATTGCCTATGAACCGATTTGGGCGATCGGCACGGGCGACACCTGCGAAGTGCTCGAAGCGAACCGAGTGATTGGCGTTATCCGACAGCAGCTTAAGAACCCAGACGTCACGATCCAGTACGGCGGTTCGGTGAAGCCAGACAATATTGATGAGCTCATAGCACAGCCTGAGATTGACGGGGCCCTGGTGGGCGGCGCTAGCCTTGACCCCAAAGGGTTTGCCCGGATTGTGAACTATCAGTAGGGCGCTGAGCAAAAGCAGTCAAAGCGCTACAAACAATCAATTCAGGAACTTTATCTCGACCCGGAGAACTGTTGCAACAGCTCTCCGGGTCTTTTTCAGGATGGGTTGTCTCAGTTGGCGGAGGGAGGTACCGTTTAAACCCTGACCATGAAAGCCTTTTTCAGCCGGCTTTAAAGCTTTGGTGAAGATTTAGCGGGTGTAGGAACGACATCCTATCTGTCAGAAAAGGCTGGGAAGCCTGGGAGAACCATCTATCTTACTTCTACCAGAGAAGCTCAGCTGTAGGCCTAACTAGGCGCAGCGGTATCTTGAACCTTTCCCGCAAACGCTATGAACGCTAATTCTAGTCTTTCACTCTATGCATCTTTAGCCCGCTTTGGGTTTCTGCATAGAAGCTACACCGCAAAGATTATGCTGGTCGCTTTCCTGGGGATCCACATTCCGCTGCTGGCCCTCTTAACTAGCTTTGTCAGCTCTAATACCTATTCCTGGGAAGTGACCGCCAGAGTTTTGCTGGTGGCGCTGCTAGCGACTTTGGTAGGAACCGCGGTTACGCTGTATGCGCTGCGCCATCTGCTGGCCCCTGTTAAGCTGACTTCTCTGGCGCTGCAGGAGTACTTGAGCAGCCAAAAGCTGCCTGAACTGCCAACGGAGTTTGCCGATGAGGCCGGAACTTTGATGGCAGATACCTCAAAAACGCTGAATCAGCTCGACGAACTGATTCATTACATCCGCAACTACGACAATCTGACGGGTCTACCCAATCGCAATTTGCTGTGCGATCGCATTCGCCAGAGCCTATCCCAGCCAGACAACTCCCCATCGCTGATTACGGTGCTGCTGGTTGGCATTGATGATTTTCCCAGCATCAGCCACACGCTCAACCCGGAAGCGACCGAGCTGTTGGTGCGAGCGGTAGCCCAGCGGTTGGCGGCTTGTCTGGGACCGGCAGATCTTTTGGCTCATTTGGGCAAAGAGGAGTTTGCGATCGCCCGCCTAGAAATTCCCTCTCTCGAGAGCCTGGTGAAGCTTTCTCAGCTGGTGCTGAGCACGCTGGCCAAGCCTTTTCTGCTGGAGAGCAGCCCAGTGCGCATCACAGCCAGCATCGGCATTACCCTGTCCCAGCTCGATCCGGAGCAGGACCTCGACCAGCTTTTGCAGCAGGCGTACCTGGCGCTCTATCAGGCCAAGCAGCAGGGGCGCGGTCAGTATCAGTTTTATTCCCCCGAGGTTAATGCTCAGCTTCAGGAACGCCTGGCCTTTGAGAGTGAGCTGTATGGGGCGCTAGAGCGCAATGAAATGACGGTTTACTACCAGCCGTTGATTGACCTGCGGAGTCAGCAAATCACAGCTGTTGAGGCGCTAGCGCGCTGGCAGCACCCGACAATGGGCATGATTTCCCCGGCCAAATTTATTCCTATTGCGGAGGCAAACGGCCTGATCGTACCGATTGGGGAGTGGGTGTTGCAGACTGCGTGCGCCCAGAACCGCGCCTGGCAGCTGGCTGGATTGCCTCCCGTGCGAATGTCTGTCAACCTATCCGCTCGGCAGTTTGAAGAGCCCCACCTGGTTGAGCGGGTGAGCCAGATTTTGGTAGAAACTGGGCTGGAAGCCGATTACTTGGAGCTGGAGGTCACTGAGAGCTCTTTGATGGCGGACATTCAGCGCTCAGTTTCAACCCTCAATCAGCTGCGGGAGCTGGGCATTTCCCTGGCGCTGGACGATTTCGGCACAGGCTACTCCTCACTGAACTACCTCAAGCGGTTTCCGGTCAATATGCTCAAGATCGATCGGTCTTTTGTGCAGGATGTCATGTCTAACCCAGACAGCACTGCAGTCACAGAGGCTATCATTGCCCTGGCGAAAAGCCTGCGGCTCAACATCACGGCTGAAGGAATAGAAACTCAGGAGCAGCTCGCGTATCTGCAGAAGCAGGGCTGTCAGGAGGGGCAAGGGTTTTATTTTAGCCGCCCGGCCCCGGCCGATGCGATCGCACACATGCTAAAAAAGTCTCTCACCTCCCAGGAACCCCTGGCGGTTTAGCTATAGCTTGCGCCGAGTTAGCTAGGACGTTTGAGAGGAATGGGTGTGTAGGGACTGCGCCCCCAGCCACGGGTTCCACCTCTGGACCCCGTCCCAACTCCAGTGGCTATCGCTATAGCTTGGTCAGATACAGTGGTCAAATACAGAAAAAGCCGCCTTCAGCTGAAGACGGCTTTTTGATTAGCCCCGCCAATCCCTAAAGAGGATGTGCAGGGACTTTAGACGTTAGAGACTAAACGCTCGACTTTAGTAGTCGAAGTCGCCGCCCATGCCAGCGCCAGCGGGAGCGCTATCCTTAGGCTCGGGCTTGTCAACCACGATGCACTCGGTGGTCAGCACCATACCGGCGATGGAAGCTGCGTTTTGCAGGGCAGAACGGGTCACCTTAGCGGGGTCAACGATGCCAATTTCGAACATGTCAACGAACTGGTCGTTGGCAGCGTCGTAACCGACGTTAAAGTCTAGTTCCTTAACACGCTCAGCAACGACAGCGCCGTTCTTACCAGCGTTCTCAGCGATGCGCATCAGAGGAGCAGCCAGCGCGCGGGCAACGATGGTGCCACCGGTTAGCTCTTCGCCAGACAGGTTGGCATTGACCCACTCGTTCAGGCCAGGCACCAGGTGTGCCAGGGTGGTACCACCACCAGGAACGATGCCCTCTTCAACAGCCGCCTTGGTAGCGTTGATGGCGTCTTCCAGGCGCAGCTTGCGGTCTTTCATCTCGGTCTCGGTAGCCGCGCCAACTTTGACCACAGCCACACCGCCAGAGAGCTTAGCTAGGCGCTCTTGCAGCTTCTCTTTGTCGTAGCTAGACTCGGTTTCTTCGATCTGGCGGCGGATCTGCTCGCAGCGGGCCTTCACCTGGGCTTCGTTGCCCTCAGCCACGATGGTGGTGGTGTCTTTGGTGATGGTGAGGCGGCGAGCGCGGCCCAGCATGTCGATCTTGGTGTTGTCGAGCTTGAGGCCGGTATCTTCGCTGATCACTTGACCGCCGGTCAGCACAGCGATGTCTTCCAGCATGGCCTTACGGCGATCGCCAAAGCCGGGAGCCTTCACGGCAGCCACGTTGAGCACGCCGCGCAGACGGTTGACAACCAGGGTTGCCAGGGCTTCCTTCTCAATGTCCTCAGCGATGATCATCAGAGGACGGCCAGCGCGGGCAACCTGCTCCAGCACGGGCACGAGGTCTTGAACCAGGGTGATCTTCTTGTCGGTGATCAGGATGAAGGGCTCGTCAAGAACAGCTTCCATCCGCTCGGTGTCGGTGACGAAGTAGGGGGAGGTGTAGCCCTTGTCGAAGCGCATACCCTCGGTGACCTCCAGTTCGGTGGTCATGGACTTGCCTTCTTCCAGGGAGATGACGCCTTCGCGGCCCACTTTCTCCATGGCTTCGGCAATCATGTTGCCGACTTCTTCGTCGTTACCGGCAGAGATGGAGCCCACTTGAGCAATGGACTTGGAGTCGCCAACCGGACGAGCGTGCTCAGCAATCTTGTCTACCAGGAACGCGGTGGCCTTGTCGATACCGCGCTTGAGGGAGATGGCGTTGGCACCAGCAGCCACGTTGCGCAGACCCTCTTTCACCATGGCATGAGCCAGCACGGTAGCGGTGGTGGTGCCGTCGCCCGCAGCGTCGTTAGTCTTGGAAGCGGCCTGACGGATCAGAGCAACACCAGTGTTCTCAACGTTGTCTTCTAGCTCAATCTCTTTGGCGATGGTCACACCATCGTTGATGATTTGAGGCGCGCCGAACTTCTTCTCCAGCACCACGTTGCGACCCTTGGGACCGAGGGTAACAGCAACAGCTTCAGCCAGGATGTCCATACCGCGCTCTAGGGCACGGCGGGCGTTCTCGTTATAAATGATGCGCTTAGCCATAGTTCTCTTTGCGTTGCGTTGTTGAGTTGAAACAGAGTTTGGAGCGGCCCTAGGGAAGCGGCCTGATGGATGCCAAAACTAGGGGCAGGCTGTAGCGTTTGAACCCAGAGAGTGTTGCGAGCATTTCTCTGTGGGAGTGAACTACAAGAACCTGCCCTGCCAGCGGGAATTAACCCAGGACGGCCAGAATATCTTTTTCGGAGAGCAGGACGTACTCGTCGGAGCCCAGTTTGATGTCGGTGCCAGCGTACTTGGAGTAGAGCACTTTGTCGCCGACTTTGACTTCGACGTCTTGACGGCTGCCGTCGTCGCTGCGCTTGCCGGGGCCAACAGCGGTGATTTCACCGACTTGGGGCTTTTCCTTTGCGGTGTCGGGCAGCAGAATGCCACCAGCAG
>DATNQE010000849.1:0-2218 GCA_036702895.1 Trichocoleus sp.
TGTTTATGCAGTTCGCACCGCGAGTCAAGCGGCAGGTGGGCGAGGCCGAAGCAGCGAAGAGGCGGCTGCCGCTAGCGGCGTTTCGGGCGGCGTTTCAGGCAAGGACGAATATCAGGCCGCTCTGGCCTTGTTGGAAAACGAAATTGTCAACATTGTGCTGCTGGCAGGACAAGACAGCGGCGTGAGCTGGGCTAAGGAAGTTTTGGAAGGGCATCTCAATACGACCGCTGTCAATCGGCGCGAACGCATTGGTTTAATTGGGGTCGCCGGGGATGAGGTGGATGCGATCGCACGTCACACCTTTAACAGCGAGCGGGTTATTGCCGTAGCGCCCGGGGTAGCGGCCTCCCAAGATGACACCCCGATTACTTTGCCGAGCAGCTATCTGGCGGCAGCTGTGGCCGGGCTGATAGCCTCCCTGCCGGTGCAGGCTAGCCCTACTAATAAAGTGCTGACCCTGAGCGGACTGTCCAAACGCTTTACCGCTTCTCAGCTAGAAAAGCTGGTGGGCAGTCGGGTGCTGGCGGTGGAGCAGCGGGAGGGGTTCCGTATCGTCAAGGGCATTACCACCTCGACCAATCCGGCTTGGCACCAAATCACCACCCGGCGAATTGTAGACTACGCCATCTACGGTGTGCGGCTGGCCTGCAACCCCTACATCGGCAAGCTCAACAATGAGCGGGTGCGCGGCGCCATGAAAGCAACCCTAGACGCCTTTTTGACCCGCATGGTCAACGATGAGTCGCTGGTGGGCTACAGCCTGACGGTGACGGCAACGCGCCCACAGGAAGTGGCCGGAGAAGCCATCGTCACGATGACGCTGCAGCCCACCTTCAGCATTGATTTCATCAAAGTCACGATGTATCTCGGGTAGAGGAGCAAGCCAATGCCGAACGTCAATGTATTTCGCGGGTCCGATGCTTCTCTAGTACTGGCCGTAGACGATAGCTCTACGGTCGAGGGGCAACTGGCCGATGCGTTGATCAGCGAGTACGCCCTCTCTAGCGTGGTGGGGCGGCTGCAAAATGTGCAGATTCGCGTGGAGAACGAGCTGCGCCCGTACCATGAGCTGGGCCAGCGCTTTGCCACCGAGCTGCGCCCCGGTAATCTCAACGTCTCGGGCGTCGTCGAGCGAGCTCATATCAATGGGGCCTTGATCCGGCTGATGCTGGGCGATGCCGCCACGAGCCCACCGCCGACCGGTGCGATCGCACAGCCCTCGTTCAACATGGTGATTCGCCTGACCAACCCTGCCGCGCCCAGCAATAGCAGCGTTCTCAACGTCTTTGGCGTCAAGTTTGAGAGCTGGAGTTTTGGCTTGCCCGAAGACGACTTTGTGATGGAGTCTGCCACCTTCCGGGCGCTCCGCATCAGCAGCGAAGAGACCAGCGCTTAAGTCACTCCCCCCACTCCCCCCACTTTTGCAATTCCCATGTCTCCCCTCCAGCTCACCCCTGAAGACCTACTGGTTGGTGCCGATACCAGCTTCGATGTGGTCATTCCGTCCCAGGTTCTGCATCCGACGCCTGGAGAGAGCCCTGCCAATCCAGGCAGCGCCGACGCCAGCCTTGTCGTACAGCTGCGGCCACTGACCATCGGCACGTTTCAACTGATTCTCAAGGCGGCCCGCCAAGATGCCAGCCTGATCCCGCTGCTGATGATTAAAGAGTCGCTGGTGGAGCCTGCCCTCTCGCTGGATCAGGTGAAGCGAATGCATCTGGGCCTGGTGCAGTTCCTCATCGACCATATTCGCCGCATTAGTGGACTCACCGAAAAAAAGTTTTCATCCCTGGCCTGAGCGCTTCCCCAATTGCCCAGGCCGCTTACGTTCTAGCGCGTGAGTTTGGCTGGACGCCGCAGCAGGTCCAGACGATGACAATGGCCCAGATTTCTATGTATTTGCAGCTTCTCCAGGAGGATCGCCAAGAAGCCCATGAGTGAGGATCTCGCCACATTGGGGTTATGGCTACAGGCAGACTGGCACGCCTGGCTGCGTGAGCTGGTGGAGAGCGCCACGGTGGAGGTTCCGACTGCCGCACCGCTGGAGAGCCTGTATCCGGCCATTGCGCCCTTGGTAGTGCTGGAGGAGGAGATGGCGGAGCTAATGCGATCGCTCACCACAAATTTTCTCCCCCCCAGCGATTCGGCAGAACCCCCACCCCCACCCATTCAAGAAACCATCTTCAATACCGCCTCACCCAAGTCCACGGGTTCAGGC
>DATNQE010000855.1:0-4383 GCA_036702895.1 Trichocoleus sp.
TGTTTATCGAGCTTGCTTTCCTTGTCGAATATCCGGATCACCGAACTGCCTTTCGCCACTCATAGTTGCGCCCTTGCGAGGGGGTTTGGGGAAAGCTTGTTTCCCCAAGCAGCGGGGTCCGGGGGAAGGCCCCGGAAAAGGACTCAAAGCGCAGCCAACACCTCTTGTCCAAAGAGTGTTTCGCTGGCAAAGAGTTGCTGTGCTCTCTGAGTTGTGAACACTATTCAATCAGCAAATGCCGGGTTAAAACCGCCATCCATTGGCCTGCTTTGCCGGTGGGAATGGTATTGCTCCAGTCGTTTGGGTCGGCGTAGCCCAGGGTGTGCAGGTGCTTGATGCCCCGATCGATCACTTCAATGCTGCCGTAAAGCACGTGACAGAGCTTTTGGCGGTTCGGCTCGCGTTTGCGTGATTGGGTAGGCGGAACGGTAGGCGCACCAGCGCCCGCTTCAGTTGATTGAAACATCGGTTCTGTTTTTCCTTTTGCGAGGTGAATGGCCCCAAAGGGGCGAGGAAAACAGAACGCGAAAACCCTAGCCAACCGCTTGCAGAAATTGCAATGGGGAAAGGCTAGGGTACACTACCCCTAGCCCGTCGCAATGCTTGCTCCATTCGGCGGGTTAGATGCCTGTTGGTGGTGCAAACACCTTCGGGCAGCGCTAGAGTCTTCGAGTTCTGCAAAGTCAGCCGCCTGTTGCAAGACAGCTTAATAGGGAAGCATACGCACCCAACCGCTATCCGTCAACCGTATTGGAAGAAGGGGTGGCATTGGAAGTGCGATAGCCCTTGAGGACCGGTCTTTGACCATCGCACCTTGACTTAAGCAATGCCCAAAATTTGATCCAATGTTATCTGTAACCCCGGAAACGTGGGAGACACAATACGTTCCGGCCCCCGAAACAGACTCACCTGGTATTCCCCATCCACCCACTGGTACACCGAAAAAGTAGGTTGTTTGGGTGTGCCGGTATAGCGCCGTCCGCCCAAGCCTAAATAATCAACGATCCAAAATTCCTGAATCCCCATCTCCTCATAGTCAGCCGCCTTGCGCTGGTAGTCGTCTCGCCAGTTAGTGCTGACAATTTCGACCACCAGGGGCATAGAAGCGCCTTGAATGAGGGTAGATTCTCGCTGCCAGCGCGGTTCGTCGGCTAGCTTAGTCTGATTAACTACCACTACACCAGGCAGATAACCAGACTGCTCACTGAACGGCTTAACAGTGCAGCTTTTGGGGATGAAGTAGGGCCGATCTAATCGATCAATCTCCACTGAGAGTTTGCGAGTCAAGTATCCCCCCACCTGCTCATGAGGCCCGGTCGGCTTCACCTCAAACACCCTCCCGTTGATTAACTCGTACTGCCCATCCTCTGGATACCAGGCAATAAACTCATCAAAGGTCGTGAGTTGGGGAATGGCTTGAACCATAGCGGATGACTGTAGATCCAGGTCAGCTAGCTCAATGGTACCGCAACGATCTTGCTTGTATAGAAACCGCATTCTGCCGCACTAGCAAAGACACTCGGGTTGTCCGCTTCAGCCAAAGCTGTGAACTGTAAAGGTGGTTAACTCCGTCACTCATCAATAGCTAGGCCAGAGCGCCCCGCCGTTTACCAGCCGTTTACCAGTCGTCGTCAAAGCTGGGGTATTGCTCTGGGGATTTGCCGTGGACTTCGAGGATTTCGCCTGAGGGTTTACGGAAGCGTTTCTTGGCCCGTTTGGTCTGTTTGACTTTCTGGAACTCTTTATCAGGCTCGGGCCCAGGTTCGGACTCAACCGTTTCTAGCTGCACCTGAAACTCCCAGCAGTCACCAAAGTCAAACAGGTACTGCATAACGCTACCCTCAGTGAGCGGCAGGCTGCCTATTTTGACCTGATCTGTGAGGAGATCGCCCTCTGCATAGGGATGAAAGACCTCAATGCGGCGGCCCAGCAAATCAGCGTAGGTGAACATATCCAGGTGGTCATGGTCAAAATCCACAGAGTCTAAAATCAGGCTGCTGAGGTCAGCCAGGGTGGCATCTCCAGCAATGGCAATGCGTCGCCAAATTCTCTGCAGAGACACTTTGAAAATGTGGCGACCGGGACGAAAGTCAGGTTTGGGTGGTGTCAGGGTTTGCCACCACTCCGGAAAGTAGGGCTGGAGGGTGGGCTGCAGCTCATTTAGGGGAAGTGTGGCGTCAGTCTCTGAGGGCCAGACCATCTGATTGACGATAAACGCATTTCCCAGCAGCAGCATTAACGCCTTGCCAAAGGGGAGCGCCTCAAGCTGATTAATGCGCCAGCCTTTGCCGCTTTCGGGCTTGCCTGATTTAATCTTGACTAGACCAAACATCTCCATCAGGGCGATGTTGTAGTAGCCCGGCCAGTAGGTGAGATTGTTCTGATCCGCAAACTTTCGGTAGGTGTGCTTTTTCTCAGCCAGCTTAGGCCAGGCTTGCAGAGAGCTGATGCCCGGCGTGAAAGGGCCTGATCGATCTTCCCCGAGCATGTCTGGGGTTCCTCGAACCAGCCAGGCCTCAAGCAAAGTGCAGTAGCGCTCAGTCGGGTTTAGCCGCTGCCACGACGCGTAGATTTCGGGGTTTAGCACCAAAAAAGTCTCCTTACCCTGGGCCTTAGGCATAGCGAGACCCGTCGCCCGCAGCAGCAGGTAAAGTCCGTGCAGATTGGGATAGGACTTTTGCTGGGGGCGCTTGAGGTCAACCTGGATGGGCCTGCTCAGGCGCTGGTTAAGTTCTGGCAGCAGCTTGAGCGCAAACTGAAAGCGCTTGCCGCTCACGGGAATACCCTCTGCCTCGATTAGATCCAGCATGGCTTGGAAATCTTGCAGGATGGTGCCGGGCTCGGTTTCGGTTATGGCTTGGGACTGAAGGGTTGCGATCGCATCCTCAGACAGCGGCACCTCGTCCTCCATCAGCCCCAGCGGCCCCATCCGCATGCCCTGTAGAAGATCGCCCTGGGCTGCAGAAGATCGCTGCCCGCCCAGCAGTCCCGGCTGCATCATGGCCCCCAGCACCTGGTTCATCAGCGCCTGAGGGTCCACCATTTGCCCAGCTTCCGGCAGCTTCAGGCCAATCTGGTCAAAGAGGCGCTGCAGCTCGGGTGGCGGCGCAACCATCGGCACCTGCTCTGAAGCGTTTTGCTGGAGGCGCTGATTGTACTCCGCCTGCAATGCCTGCAGACCCTCCTCCGTGGTCATGTCGTAACCTGCGGCTACACCCTCCATGAAAAAAGACTTGGCCATGCCGCCCCGATTCGGATCAACCATCCATTTGGGAAACTGGTTCCCAATAGATTGCAGGTATTTGACAATGGCACCCGCGCTGCGCAATCGGTAGGTTTTTTGTATGAAAGTCCAGAACGCGATGAGTTCCTCAACGGCATCATCAGCATCACTGGGATCCATCAGCGTGAGCTTGCGCGGCAAGATCTGCTCCATCACCTGCCGCACGTCCCCTTTAGTCATCTTCGGCAGAGTCAGCTCGCCGTAGACATAGGCCATTTCAATGAAAGTGCCAATCCAGTGCCCTCCCTCAGGATGGTCTTTGACATAGGCTTGTCCAGTGTCGGACTGCAAAAATCGATCGATAACGTCGGCAATGTAGTCTTCCAGCAGCGGCTCTACTTCGTCGTAAGAAAGCCCATCAAGCAAGTGAATATTAAACGTCATAATGGCTCAGCCCTGAGGAGATGCCTGGAGGTACCTACAGGGTACAAAAAGATGCTCTGACCGTCTCAAACCTTTTAGCACCTGCCCCCTCCCAAATTGCCAAGCTGAATATTCATTGAGCGATGGCTCAAACGCCACGCTGGGATGTTTTAGCCCAAACGTAAAAGCATGGTCGAGCCCCAGTTTTTACTGGCTCGACTTGATAGCTTCAGGACGGCTGCTCTCGCGTGGTTTGCGATCGCATAGCCGCACTGATAACCTTCTTTCGATAAGGGTCTGCATCCTTACGCCACACCACCCGGTGGCCCTGCAGATCGGCGCAGTGGGCTTCCAAACACCGCAACCAGCCCTGGCGATCCATAATTGCCGTCACGTCGTCCAGCAGGCCCCACTTGCGCTCCTGGTCGCTGAGCTTGGCAAACTTGGCGTAGCCTGGGTAGCCCGGCGTGATGAGCTGCTCTTTTTGGTGCAGCAGGGGCGGGTTGTCCTCCGGGTCGTGGTCTTGGTAGCGCACGTGCAGATCCCGCAAGCCGACAGACATGCTGGTGTGCAGCGCCGGGTGGGGCTCGGTGTCGAAGCCGGGATAAAACAGGTAGGTAATTCTTGGCTTACCGCTGTGGAACTTAACGACGGTTGCTTCATCGGGTCGTCCGATCGTGCGGGAGGCGCAGCCTTCGTAGAGGCGTAGCAGTGGATCAAGTTGATCTAGAGCAGAC
>DATNQE010000856.1:0-2754 GCA_036702895.1 Trichocoleus sp.
ATACTTCTGGGTCAGGATGTCGATGGCTCCGCCATCGGCACATTTGACCTCCCGGTAGACGTTATGGCCGTGATCCTCTAGCCACTGGGCCAAAAACGCCTGTAGCTCGTCTTCGTTAGCAAACTCCATAGGAACTCGAATGCACCTGCCAGCGTCTCCCGGCAGTTTTGATTAGCCTCTATTGTGCCACCTCAAATGGTTTGTCACACGTTCAGATGGCGAGTCACGCAGTCCGCTCCAAAAAGCCCAGCAGCTTGACTTTGGCTTCGGGGACATTCTGGTAGCGCTTGGCTGTAGCCTGAATTTTCTGCATCTGCCCTAGGGCTAAGCTGCAGGGCAGACCGTACTTAGCCATGACTCGGTCACTAGCAATTTGAAGCGCCTGGGTGGATCGCTGCAGGAAATCAGGCAGATCGTAAACCTCGTTCGGCATAAAGTAGTCTTTCACAACCAGCGACGGCGAGTAGCAGAGTTCTTGGGCACCATCGGGCCACTCGATGCGAAAGCGGATCTCAGGCATGGGTGTGGTGGTCTCTCGTGAATAAGGGTTGATTAGAGGGCGTTTGGCTGGAGGGCATTTGCCTGGATAGCAGCTGACGGTAGTAGTGGAGGTGACGTTGAGCCGAGCCCCTCCAGGTAAAGCGACGAGCGACGGCTTGACCGTTGGAGACTAAGCGCTGACGGTGATCAGGACTGAGGATCTGGAGCATGACCTGCGCGATCGCATCCACCGACTCCGGATTTACCAGCAGAGCATCCGCCGAGGTTAGGAACTCCGTGAAAGGCGCTTGATCCGAAGTCACAACCGGTAGCCCAGAGGCCATTGCCTCCAGCACAACCAAGCCCCAACCCTCCTTTACCGAGGGGAACACAAATGCATCGGCCAATCGATACAGAGCAGGTAGGTCGCGATCAGCAATCACCCCGGGTAAACAGAGGGACTTGCCTACCTCAATCCCCAAATCTCCAGCCGTGGCAAAGAACTCCCGACGGTAGGGCTCATAGTCAAACAAGGTCGCCCCTCCAGCAATCACTAATTTAGCCTGAGGACGCGTGTTTAGCACCTGGGAAAACGCCTGCAGCAGCCGAATTGAATTTTTTCGGGGCTCAATACCGCCAATAGTGAGATAGATGGGGCCGTCAACTAAGCCCCAGGCGGCTGCTAGCTTTGCCTCCGAACCGTCTGGAACAGCCGTAAAACGCGCCGTATCTACCCCGTTAAATACCCGCTGCGACTGAACGCCGTAGGTCTGCGCTAACGTCGTTTGCCAGTGCTGGCTAACACACAGGCGGCAGTCGGGCAGGAGAATCGAGCGATCCTGACAATCCTGCAGGTAGGGGCTCGTAAAGGCTTCAACGTGATGTATCGTTCGCACAAAATGACGAATCTGGCCCCCCTGCCGCAGCTCGGCCAGAGCATTGGCACCAATGCAGTCCTGGCTGTGAAAGATGTCGAAGGCGTCACCCAGGGGAGCTAGGAACGCCACGAATTCTCTAATGCGCTGCTGAATCAGGGCATCGATACCGCCCTCACAGGGGGCAGCAGGCACACTGCACACTTCAAACGGCAGCGTGCGCCCAAACCCCTGGCCATCTTTGTCAAGGGCAAACACACAGGGACGGTGACCCAGCTGATGCAGCGCTCTAGCCAGCTCCAGCGTATGAATAACGCTGCCCCTCGGCTTGGTCGAGTAGGTCAGCAGCGCAACGCGAAGGGAATCGGGCATGGGGGCAGGCAGCGTAGAGAACGGCAAAATTCTAGGGGCCAAATCCGGTCAGGGGAGCCTTTTCCAGATCCCAAAATAGGGCCGTTTGCCCTTGAGACTGTAGCCAAACATCGCGCCCAGCCATCACTACCCCGACCGCCTCGCAGGCCAGGTCTCGCGCTTGAAACCGCTGCCGGACGGCTTCTACTTGCTCAGGCGGCACGCTCAGCAGAAAGCCAAAGCTGGGGAAGCAGGTCAACCACTGGCTCAAATCAACCCCATCGGGTCGCGGCACCCCATCTAGATCAAGCACCGCGCCGCACCCAGAGGTTTCCATCAGCATCAGCAGGGTGCCCACCAGGCCGCCCATGCTGATATCCTTTGCGGTGCGGCACAGCCCCTGCTCCGCCAGCGTAGGTAGCAGCGCCAAATCGCCCCGCAGCCTGGCCCCATCGGCGCCGGTGGCCGCGTTCCAGAAGGGGTAGTGGCGAAAGAAGCGACCCCTCAGGTCCACCGCAACTATGAGCGTGTCTCCCGGCTGGGCGCTAAAACTGGTGAGCAGTGCCTGGGCACGGCCTAAAATGGCAACGGCTAGCCCTTCGTAGGCACTGCTGCAGTTGCTGTGACCCCCAACAATGGGCACGCCATAGGCAACCGCGGCTGCCTGCATTCCCTCCCAGATGGGTTTGCTGGCCTCTAAGGTCTGACTCCATAGGGCATCGACCACAGCAATGGGGCGGCCGCCCATGGCGTACACATCCGACACATTGACCATGACGCTGCACCATCCGGCAAACCACGGCTCTTCGCTGACAAACTGGGGCAGCATGCCTTCAGCCGCCAGCAGCAGGTAGCCCTCCCCATCAGGAATAGCGGCGCAATCGTCCCCCGGGGCGACGTCGGGGTGAGTGGACATCGCAGCCTTTGAAGGCCCAAAGCGAGAAAGCCTGCTAGCAGCCGTCTGGATATCCCGCTTACCGAGAATTCCGGGGGCTTGCTGGAGCTGGGAAATGAGATCGCGGAGGTTCAAGGCAGTGTCCTAGCAGCG
>DATNQE010000861.1:0-3856 GCA_036702895.1 Trichocoleus sp.
CAGCACCAGAGCTGCGACTTCGGCTTTTTCGTCGGCGTCGGGGGAGCTGAGGGAAGGCACCAAAAACGACTGCACCAGGGGAAGGGAGTCGGCAGGGGCCAGCTTTAACAGGGCTGCTAAACATTCGCCCACGACAGCCGGCACATCCCCAACCTTGATTCTGAGCCGCAGCAGCGCTACGCCAAAGTCATTGCCGCTGTAGGCAATAGCGCGGGCCGCCCCAATTCGGGCTTCTTGCTCCGGGTCTGCCAGTAAGTCTGCCAGCTCCACCATCGCCCTTGAATAATTCATTCTCACCAGGCACAGGGCACAGGTGCCGCGCAGTTTAGGAGCGGTGTCTACCTGACCGCCCCAAACCGGCTCCATCTGCACATGGCGAATACCCTGGAGAAAAACAGTTTCATCGCTGTGCTCAAGACGGTAGAGGGCGTTTGCGATCGCATCCTTGGCCCGACAGCCCGGATCGCGATCTTTGGCCTTCACCATGAATCGATCAAACGCTTTGACCAGATCGGGCACTAGCGCATAAATTTCCGATTCTGCAACGATTTGGGCCGCCTGGGCCACTGCAATCCCATACTGACTGCCGATCACCTGGCGCAGCGTCTCCAGGCCAGCCTCAGAAGTTGGATCAGATCGGACTTCGTGCAGAGCGGCAGTCAGCGCTTCTAGCTTTTGAGACTTTGCCATAGCCGAGGGCAGCACTCAGACTGAGCCAGAACAACTGCCTTTCAACATAGTGCGTTTGTATTAAATTGCCAACTGGTAAATTTTAAGCTGGCGATTTTCCTAAAGCAAAGGGTGTCTTGAACGGTTGGGAAACCAAAATTCAAGACACCCCTGTAGCCGCATCAGCTCATTACTTTTGGAGAAGGGTTAGAAGAAGGTGTGCCGCTCTAGATAAGTTTGCCGAAGCTGATGCAGGGCCTCATGATGCTGAGTGACAGCTTTAGAAGGGGCTGCAGGCTTAGATTCAGAAGATGCTCCTCGCCGCTGAGCCGGTGTGGGAAAAGGCAGCACCTTAGCTGAGGGACGGGAGGGATGCCCTGCCCGCGAGGACATGGAATGGGAAGACATGGGGGTTAGCTCCTTGATGAATGCGGTGGGTTTACCGCCGCAAAAATGACCGCTGTATATTGGCGCTGCAACCAGTGCTGCAGCCGTTTTGGCGGTCATACTACAATCATACTACAAAAATTTGAGTGTGTGTTACATCCCCTTTCCTGGAGGCGGGCGGCGACAATAGCAGGGTGAATATTCGACCACCCGTGGTGCCCATGAGTCAGCATGACGTTTCTAGCCCGTCTGTGATCGTGCGATCGCTCCCTGCCCAAGAACTGACACCAGAAGCTTTTCGCCCCTTTGGTCAAGTGATTTACCCAAACGAAGACGGCACTCCTTTTGGCCCCGAAGATGCTCAGCTACAGCTGCAGAACGGCATTCCTCGGTTCTACATCATGCGGCTCACTTACCGGGGGCAACGCTTCCATCGCATCACCCGACACCAGCAGTGCACTCAGTGCCTAGGCGCACTCGCTGGCCAGGAATGGCTGATTGCGGTTGCCCCGCCTGGCCCGGCAAATACGCCCGATCTGGAGGCTCTACGGGCTTTTCGCATTCCCGGCAACTGCTTTATCAAGCTGGAGGTGGGCACCTGGCACGCTGGCCCCTACTTTGAACCCGAGGCAGTCGATTTCTATAACCTAGAGCTGAGCGACACCAACATCACCGACCATGAAACTTGCAACCTGGCCAGCACATTTGCCCTAGAGTTTGAGATCGTCTAGAAGCTGATGGGGCAATCAAATCAAGCGTTAGCCGGGACAGGTTCACCCCAGGAGGACTGAACCGTGGGTAAAGGCGGTCGCCAGCACAGATACAGCAGCGGCCCAAACAGCGGAATCAGCGTCACCGCCCAGTAAATCGCAGGGCTGTGGATGCCGCGCCGGGCCATGTCGTCGTCCAGCAGGTCGCTCAGCGGAAAAAATAGGCACATCAAGCAAAAGTCCAGCGAGATCAGGTGCACAAAGGCCGCATTCTGGAACTGGTAAGTGTAATCTGCCCAATCGCCTGCGATCGCAGCATATGCCATGACCGCCAGGGTAACTAGCAGCAGCGCTACCCCCATCGAGCGCTTGTCGAGCTGGTGCAGCCACCAGTCTTTGTGCCCGTCGAAGTTCTGGTTGCGATCGCGCAGCAGCAGATAGGGCGTTAAGGCAATGACCCCGGTAAAGTTAGAGCCTAGAAACGGCGGCCAGGCTCGCACTCTTTGCATTCGGCCATCAGCAAACATCAGGCACGCAAAGATCATCGGCCACACTCCCATGAGGCTAAAAATTGCAGGAATGTAAGCGTTAATGTCGTTCCACTGCAGCGTCAGCAGTTTGCGGGCCAAATACCAGGTGTAGGCCCGATCCAGCGGAGCCAGCCAGACCGTGTAAACCACGAAACTCAACCAGATAAACCCGAGCACAATGCGCCTGCCCATGAGCCGATTTCCTCATAGTGCTACTTCTAGCTTCCAGGCAACGCAGAAAAGCAACCTCTGTCAGCTGGGCTACTCCAGAGCAGCTATTTCGATTTGCTACTGAGGATGTGCTCTAGGTGGGGCACCAGCGGCGGCAGATCTTCCCGAATGGTTGCCCAAACCCTTGCTAAGTTCACTTGAAAATACTCATGCGCCATAACATTCCGCATCCCAATCATTAAGCGCCAAGGAATACTGGGATGGCGTTGTTGAATGTCTTCTGGAATGTTCACCGAGGCTTCGCCGATCACAATAAAGTCGTATAAGACAGACTTGATTAGCGTCTCGTCCTCCTCAAACTCCTCTAGAGTGATTCCCAAAATCCGTTGTTGAATGCCCGAAATGGCATCTATTACGTCCTGAACTCTGAGGGGCCAAGCTCTCGAAGACACGGATCACGTCCTTGGAAACGGGTTCTCTTAAATGTTCTCTCAACGCTTCACGGGTACCAATATCAATGTCTTTGTGCAGTAAGTCTTCAAGATAATGCTGAACCTCGAAGAGCTGAAAATAACCACCCGGCTCTAAAAATTCCACCAGAAAGTCAACGTCGCTATCAGGCCGAGCTTCGTTACGGGCAACAGAGCCAAAGAGGTCAAGGGATTTGACGCCCAAGGCTTCTAGCTCGTTGCGGTGGGCTTCTAGTAGAGTCAGGACATCATCACGGGTCATGAGTGGGAAGGCCCTTTTGGGTTGAACTAACGCCATTGGGGAAGCTGCGCCAAAGATTCGGCTCAGCTCATTGGTAGAGGAGACAATGTCCCCTCTATTATCATCCAGTCGTCAGGGCTGTGACCGCTTCTGATACCATCGGCAAGGTGCTTAAGCATCTTGGTGTAATTAATCAGAATGGCGGTAGGACATCCCCCTGCTTTTGATGAACTTGACCGATTGAAAGGAGAGGACTGAGATGGCGAAATATGTGATGTGGGGCAGCTACTGTGAGAACGTCCTCGAGAAGCGAGCGCCTTACCGAGAAGCCCACTTGCAAGGACTCCAGGCGCAAAAAGACCAGGGAATTCTCGTGGCGCTAGGGCCAACCGCAGACGTCACCAAAGTATTTGGCATTTACGAGGCCGACAGCGAGGCTGCTGTCCGGCAGGTTGTGGAAGGCGATCCCTACTGGCAAAACGGCATCTGGACGGACTATGAGGTTTATGAATGGAACCAGGTGTTTTAACCGCTCAGCAGCGCCTCAACAAATTCATAGCTGGAGAAGGGGCGTAGGTCTTCGATGCCTTCTCCGGCTCCGATAAAGCGAATGGGCAGACCCAGCTGCTTCACTACGGCAAGGGCCACGCCGCCTTTGGCCGTGCCGTCTAGCTTGGT
>DATNQE010000864.1:0-3837 GCA_036702895.1 Trichocoleus sp.
GAATTGAGGTGCGATCGCACCAGCAGTCCCTCACGTCTGCTCTCTACGATGACTACCTCGCTTCCTACGGCGATCTGATTCAAGCCTTTAGCTATAACCTCGATGCCGCCCGCCAGCACTTCAGCACCTTTGGGTTCAAAGAAGGGCGCGCAGCAGACGCCTTCGCTGAGGCAGAGTACCTTGCCTCCCACGGCGATTTGATCAAGGCTTTTGGCTACAACCTGGATGCAGCGACCCGTCACTACATTGAGTACGGCTACGCCGAGGGGCGCAAGACAAGTCTGTTTAAGCCGCAGCTATACCTCAACGCCTATAGCGATCTCAAGGCCGCTTTTGGCAATGACACCGCTGCCGCCACACGCCACTACATCGAGTACGGCTACGCTGAGGGGCGCGACTCGCTTTTAGGGTTTGATGGGGCTGCCTACATTGCCTCCTACCAAGACCTGATTACTGCTTTTGGCTATAGCCCCCAGGCAGGACGGCAGCATTATTTGGAGCATGGCTACGCCGAGGGCAGAACCGTGAGTTTCCAGGCGGACGAATACCTCGCTTCCTACGGCGATTTGATCCGGGCCTTTGGCTACAACCTGGCAGCGGCTACCCAACACTACATTACCTTTGGGGCGACCGAGGGTCGTGCTTCCGATCTCTTTGATGCCAATGCCTATCTGAACAAGTATGCAGATCTAAAAACTGCTTTTGGCAGCAACCTAGATGCCGCCGCCAAGCACTTCGTGGAGTATGGCTTTGCCGAAGGTAGAAGCTGGGCGTAAGAAAGGGGGCGAGGGGAGAAGGGAGAGCGGGTGTTTTTGAAGGCCCGATAAGGCTTTAGGGTGACGGAATAATGGGGCCTGATAGGCTGTCCTTAGCGTTAACACCCCTGCTCCATCACTCCTTCCGCTCCCCGCGCTCTCCTACCTACGGACCAGCCTTACTCTGCCGCGAAAGCGCTAAAGTGGGCATGTATAGAGGAAGTAGCCCCAAAATCTATGGCAGAGACGACTGGAAACGTATTGCTTGTCGATGATGAACCGGGACTGCGGCAGGCTGTGCAGGCCTACCTGGAAGACAGCGGCTTTAACGTGCAGGTAGCCGGCAATGCCCAAGAGGGCTGGGACTTGCTGCAGCAGCAGACGCCAGATGTGCTGATCTCAGACATCATGATGCCTCAGGTGGACGGCTACCAGTTTCTCAAGCAGGTGCGCGAAGATCCTCGATACAAGAGCCTGCCGGTCGTCTTTCTCACGGCTCGGGGCATGACGAGCGATCGCATTCAGGGCTACAACGCTGGGGCCGATGCTTACCTGCCCAAACCCTTTGACCCCGAAGAGCTCGTCGCCATCGTCGGCAACCTGATCGACCGCCGCGCTGCCGCCTCGCCCGATCTGTCAGACACCCCCGACATCGCCATGATGGCCCGCCAAATCGAGGAGATTAAGGCGATGCTCAGCCATCGAGGCAACGTTGCCAAAACCCCCTCTCCAATTCGCATTGACCTGACGCCTCGGGAACAGAGCGTGCTGGATCTGGTGGCTGAGGGCCTGATGAACAAAGAGATTGCTCGCCGCCTCGACACCAGCGTGCGTAACGTCGAGAAATACGTCAGCCGCCTCTTCAGCAAAACCGGGACCAACAGCCGCACTGAGCTAGTGCGCTTTGCCCTAGAGCACGGCCTGGTCACGACCTGATTGCTCAGGACATCTCCAAGGCACCCCCCAAGACATCCATAGAAAGCGCCCTGCTTTGCCGTAAGATATTCAGTCGGAACGGCTGCTTGCCGTTGCCGATCCCGCGCTAGTTTCTGAGGTCTTTTGCCATGTCCCAAGCCGCATCCCCCGCTCTGCAAGGTCAAGTTGCCATCGTTACTGGAGCGTCTCGCGGGATTGGGCGGGCTGTGGCGCTGACCCTAGCGGCTGAGGGGGCTAGCGTGGTGGTTAACTACGCCAGCTCCAGCGGCGCAGCGGATGAGCTGGTAGCGCAGATTGCCGAGCAGGGCGGCAGCGCAATAGCGGTGCAGGCCGATGTGTCGAAGGCCGACCAGGTGGATGCCATGGTCAGCGCCGCCATCGAAAAGTGGGGCCGCGTCGATATCTTGGTGAACAATGCGGGCATTACCCGCGACACGCTGCTGCTGCGGATGAAGCCGGAAGACTGGCAGGCGGTGATTGACCTGAACCTAACGGGCGTGTTTCTCTGCACCCGCGCGGTGGCTAAGGGTATGCTTAAGCAGCGGTCGGGCCGCATTATTAACATTGCGTCGGTGGCGGGGCAGATGGGTAACCCCGGCCAGGCTAACTACAGCGCTGCTAAGGCAGGCGTTATTGGCTTTACCAAGACGATTGCAAAGGAAATGGCGAGCCGAGGCGTAACGGTAAACGCGGTGGCCCCCGGCTTTATCACCACCGATATGACCGACGGACTGCCCAACACCGACGAAATTCTCAAGTTCATTCCCCTGGGCCGCTTTGGTCAGCCGGAAGACATTGCGGGCATGGTGCGGTTTTTGGCGGCAGACCCAGCAGCGGCTTACATTACCGGGCAGACGTTTAATGTCGATGGTGGCATGGTGATGGCGTAGGCTCCATCGTTGTGGGATTCCCTCAGTTGCTTGAAGGAACGATTTCTCCAAGACCCCTCCCCCCTTTCAAAAGGGGGGTAGAGGGAATCCAAAACGTGTACCCCGATAATTGGGAACTGTCGCAGCTTCCTCCAGGTCTTTTTTGAGCCGCAGTAGCTCGGTCGATTTGCCCGCGCCCTGGTGCCCGGTGTAGAGCTGGCAGGTATAACGGTTAGAGCGCAGGATTTCTGGCCCCAGGTCGAGCAGCACGTTGGCCTCGCCCCGCTCAGCTTCGCACTCAACATGGGCCGGGGCGCCGGGCTCTAGCGGGCGAAAGGGGTCAACGGCATTGTAGATTCCGGTGATGACATCGTTGATGGAGGCATTGCTCATAGGGCAGAGTGCGCTTTGTGCCTCTAATAGTAGCGAATTGGGCCGATTGAGGCGCTTTTCCGCAACACCCTCTCGTCATTGCAATAGTTCCCCTGTCATTGCGAGGCAAAGCCGAAGCAATCTCTGTAGAGCAGCTACTTCACAGGGGATTGACGCGCTTCGTTGCTCCTCCGGAGCCGCTAAAGCGAACGCAATGACGGAAAGGGTTCCTGCGATGACAGCAGGGTTATTAGTCGTGACGGGCAAAGTTCTTCCCAGCGCAATACGGTTGACTGTGGCTGGTTATGGGCGTATTCTCTTTCTTCAAGCTGTCGCAACACCCTGGACAGCGGTTTGCAGAACTCATGAACTCAGCGCCACCTGAAGGTGCGACCAACACCAACAGGCGGCTAACCGCCGCAACTGACGCAACCAGTCGGACGGCTATGGGTGATGATACCCCTAGCCACTCTGATTTGCACTCAAAAGCGGGGTGGCTGGGCGATTGAGTTCTGTTTCCTCCCTCGCCCTCTTTCTACAGAGCGGGCAGGGCTTGTTACGCAAACAAGTTCACCTAAGCAAAAGGAAACAGAACATCATGTTCCAATTACCCAAATCGGACGCTGCTGCGTCCTCAGTTTCGCCTGCGCCGATTTCTTCAGACAGTCCCTTATCGCGTGAAGATGTGCGCCTGCTGTGCCTTGGCTCGGTCAGAGGCGTGCTGCACACGATCAAGCTGCTGCACGTCCACGGCTTTGCCGAGCCCAACGATTGGAGTGACCTGCTGCCCACAGGCCGCCCACATGTGTGGATGGCGATATTGACCAAGCGCCTGATGATCGAGTCGGGCCGTTAATCAAGGCTGCTTGAAAATTCGCGCAGGATAAGGATTCCCTCTGCCTCCT
>DATNQE010000007.1:0-2467 GCA_036702895.1 Trichocoleus sp.
CTGCTGGGCAATATCTGGGTGAATGACGGCGAGGTTGCGGGTGACGGCATCGACAACGACAACAACGGCTACATAGACGACCTCCACGGCTGGAACTTTGGCATCAATCAAAACAATAGTGACGTTACCCCGGGCAGCAAAAGCTTTGGGCAGGACCACGGTACTCACGTAGCGGGTACCATTGCCGCTAAAAACAACGGTATCGGCATGACGGGCGTAGCCCCCGACGCTAAGATCATGGCCATTCGCATGGGGAACGTGGTCGACGGCTTCTTTACCAACGCGGGCAGTTTGGCCCAGGCCATCACCTACGCTGTCGATAACGGAGCCAAAGTCGTCAACATGAGCCTGGGCTGGACCGACTCTGGCGATCTGCGGGACGCTCTGGCCTATGCGGCGTCAAAAAATGTCATTACGGTAAGCGCTGCGGGCAACGACGGCAGGCTTTCTCCCGCTAGCGTCCCCGGTAAGTACGCCACTAACTACGGCCTTACCGTAGGTGCTGTAGACATCGACCAAGAGATAGCCTCCTTCTCAAATCTGGCGGGGGCCAACAGCAAGATGCAGTACGTAGTCGCCCCGGGGGTAGAAATTTACTCCACTCTGCCGGGTAACCGCTACGGCTTCCAGCAGGGCACCTCCATGGCCTCGCCCCATGTAGCGGGCGTGGTTGCCCTCATGCTCAGCGCCAACCCCAATCTTACCCATGACCAGGTAAGGGCCATTTTGACCGAAACGGGACTGGACTTGGCCGGACAAATCAGCTCCCAAGGGCCGATTGCAGGCAGCGGCTCTGGCTCCCGCTTGACAAGCCCGCTAGATACAGGAAGTGCTGCGGCAGCTCTTGGGCCTAAACCTGAATCTGAAGTTGACTACGCTCTCACAGATGCCGTTTTAGCTGACCTTGAAGCGAGTACGGCCTTTGGGGCAGGGGTAAGCACTTGGGGCAAATCCCGAATTAACCCCCCTGACTCAATTTCAAGTGAGGAAAGTGCTGACTCAGGCGTCTTTCTGGTAGCGGAGCTTGCCACCTCGGTCTTTGAGAAGCTCACTGTAGCCGATTTGGGGATTAGCTCTGAAGCCGATTTGGCTAACACCAGTAGCTTCTCTCTGGAGCAGGACTGGGTAGCTCAGGAGTTTACTGAGTTTGTCCTGAGCTAGAGGCTCCCAGCCTGAGCAGGCCTGGCTGCACAAAACTGCAGTCAGGTCTGCTGTTTGGCGCCTATGGAGTGGTAGGGATTACCCATGAAGCCGCCCGCGCTAAGCGATACGGTAGGGACATCGACACTCAAGGAGTCCCCCATGAGCTCTCGCTTCCCCCATCACTTCTCCGAACTGCTGGTGACAGCTGCTCTACTGACTTTTAGCCTAGGGGTACTGCAAGCACTCAATTCAGCAGGGGCATCTGGGCACTCCGTCTCTTCGCCCCACACGCTTCAAAATGCCGTCGAAAAAGCTCCTCAAAGCAGGATTCAAGATACCGTTTCCAATCTTCTCTAAACGCCGAGTTACGGGCTTGGGCTGGATCGTGGGCACTAACCAAAGCGGCTGAGCCGCAGAGCCGTTGCCATCTGCTCGACAAAGGCTAGCCCAGCAATAGGATTGCCAACAGGATCGAGGGCAGGGCTGTAGGTTGCGATCGCACCCCACCCCGGCACCACCGCCAGTAGCGCCCCGCTAATGCCTGACTTCATCGGTAGGCCAATGCGAACGGCATAGGCCGCCGAGGCTTCGTACAGGCCGCAGGTGAGCATCAGCGCATTTACAGCGCAGCGGTTACTGCGAAGGGCCGCTTCAGAGTCAAAGGCGAGGAGCCGCCCTAATCGGGCCAGATCGCCTGCCTGCCCGGCCAGACAGCAGATTTGTTCGTAGACATCTAGGGCCAGCTCTGGATGTTGCACTTGCCCCGCCTTCACCAAATGCCTCACCAGAGTCTGGTTCGTCTGGCGGCCTACCTGCCGCACTGAAGCTAGCAGAGGGATATCGAGCGCCAGGCGACAGCCCGCCTGCTGGTTGAGCCACTGGCAAAAGCGCTGGGCACAGTCGTCGCCGTTGTCGCCGGGCAGACGCGCAGCCAGCGCGATCGCACCGCTATTGATCATCGGATTGCGGGGTCTGCCGCCGTCTGCAATCAGCTGTTCTAGAGAGTTAAAGGGCAGCTCTGAGGGAACCATGCCCACCCAGCTAAAAACCTTGTCAGGGCCATAGTGCTCGAGCAAATAGAGCAGCAGAAAAGGTTTAATGACGCTCATCAGCGAAAAGGCCCGCTCGGTATCGCCCAGCGCGCAGACCGCGCCGCTTTGGCCTTCAATCTGGACCGCAAACCAAGCCGGATCGCTGTGGGCCAGCCGCAATATGCGCTGGTTAACCTGTCCCTGAGCAGCCACAGCCTTTGCCTGCTCAGCCCAGACTGATACTTGATCTAAGCAGACCGTTGGCTCTAGGCGGTGATTCATTAGAAGCGTTG
>DATNQE010000043.1:0-7351 GCA_036702895.1 Trichocoleus sp.
TGACATAGCCCTCCAAAATCGTTTCCCGATAGCGCCGCGCTGGCGCAGGTGCTGCTGCAGGAGCTGCCGCGGGTGACGCTGGGGTTCCGGCAGGACTAGCTCCCGGCGTACTTCTAGCGGTGCTCCTTGGGGGAGCTGAGGCACCCGCTTTGCGAATAAGGTAAGCCAAATTTAGCTCGCTCATTTGCCCGGTAATGGCAAGCACCTCGTCCAGGTTCTCATACTGCTTCTCAGCCAATGCCCTGAAAGCGCTGAGGTAAGCGTGATCGATGTTGTTACTGGTCATCAACGCTTGGGCCGACTCCACAGTCAGCTGCACCGAGGCGAGCTGCTGGCTCAGCTGCTGCCCCTTCAGGCGCAGCACCAGCGCGTACTCCGAGGCCGGTTTCTCCTGGCTCAGGGTTTCGTAGGCTGGGTTAACGAGTTTGGAGAGCAGCTCACTAGCCTGCTGCTTCTCGCTGTCAGAGGCTGCTGCCAGGCTATCCGGGTGCAGCCTGCGGGCAATCTTCAGGTAACGCTTGCGGGCTTCCTTGAGGTCAGAGTCAATGGGCATGCCCAACACCGCGTGGTGGTCGGCAAAATCGAGCTTAAATAATCCCTGGTCAATATTCATGCCTGGTCACCCACTATTGCCGCAACCGTACAATTCCCTATACCCTACAAGCCATCTTTAAGTTTATCCAGTCCTAGCAGGCTCAATTTGAGTTTCTTAGAAAGTCTGCCTGTCTTATCGCACTCGGTTAAATTCTGCCCCAGCCTGGTCAATTTGGGCTCACTTAGCCATCTAGCCGCCTCATTTCCCTGGAGTAAACTGAGGCAGTGGGCGAATCTGCGCTAACGTGTCGCGCATGCTTTCATGAAGGCGCCCATTACTGGCCAAAATGCGCCCTGACCCAATTTCGAAAGGGCCACCGTCATAGGCGCTGACCTGACCACCAGCCTCCTCTACCAGCACGACGCCTGCCGCTAAATCCCAAGGGGAAAGCCCACGCTCCCAATAGCCGTCTAAACGGCCACAAGCCACATAGGCCAGATCAACTGAAGCTGAGCCGCCACGTCTAACCCCTTGAGTCAGATGGGTGAACTGGCAAAATTCAGCATAGTTATTGTCAGCGGTCTCACGGCGATCGTAGGCAAATCCAGTCACCAGCAGACTGTCAGCCAGATTGTTCGTGGTTGAAACTCGAATCGGCCGCCGATTTAAAGTAGCGCCCAACCCTGCTGCCGCTCGAAACAGCTCGTGATGAATCGGATTGTAGACCACGCCTACACGGGGCTTGCCCGCTACCAGCAGGCCTACCGATACCGCACAGAAAGGATACTGATGGGCGTAATTTGTAGTACCGTCTAGCGGATCTACAGCCCAGAGGTAGGAGCCAGAGGCATCCCCTGCTGCGCCCGACTCCTCTGCCAGAATGGCGTGGTCTGCCGGTAGGTGCCGTCGCAGCACATCTAGAACAGCAGCCTCAGAAGCTTTATCGGCCTCGGTAACCAAATCCCCAGGGCGGCCCTTTTCTTCGACCTGAGTCAGCTTGCCCCAAAACTGCTCAAGCACAGCCCCCCCAGCCAGGGCAGCCTCGGTAGCAATCTCAAGAAATTGTTGAAGTTCAGAAGCGGCCATTAAAACTCCATGCGGCTCTGCCTGCTGCCGTAGCGCGTCTCGTCAGCCCTAATCATCCTCTAAAGGCAGACCAAAGCGGACTTTGCCCTTACCAAAGTACCGCCCGAACTGCAGCTCATAAACTTCATCCTCGTCCTGAGTTTCGACTTCCAGGTCAGAACGGGGGTAGCTGACGCACAGCAGCGCATACCCCTGATCGCGCAGGTCAGGTGAAAGGCCCATCGCCTCAGGCTGAAACAGAGTGCCCGACTTAACCCTGACAGCGCAGGCGGTGCAGGCCCCATTGCGGCAGGAGAAAGGCAGATCTGCCCCTTGGTTCTCAGCCGTTTGCAGAATGTAGCGATCTTCGGGCACTTCAACCACGTAGAAGCGGTCGGTTTGCCGATGGTGAATACGGATAGTGTGGGTACGGGTCATAGTGGAGGCAATAGTCGTGCGGCCAGTCAGGGAGTGCAACCCACCCATGCTCTCATGAAAAATTATCGAATTTACGCCGAAAGTTTCTTGCAGGGTAGGATCTCTGCTAGGATATCAATTCGGTGAGGGTAATAACCTCTACCGCCCCTACTGGAGAGATGGCCGAGTGGTTGAAGGCGCAGCACTGGAAATGCTGTTTAGGGGTGACTCTAACGAGGGTTCGAATCCCTCTCTCTCCGTTCAAGCTCTGCTTTCTTACGGAGCGCCTAATCTGGGAGTTCTGTCTTAGGAAGAACACTCAGGATTAGGGCTCTGTAGAGAAGCCGTAGAAAAGCTGTGTACTTCTGCCATGGGCAGCTCTATCCAAAGGGGCTAATTGCTTCTGGTCTAGCCCTTGACTCCCGGTAGAGGTGTGTCGGAGTAGCTTCTAGCAGACTGGAAGAGTCATTCTGATGCTTTGAATGTCAGTTGGGGCATGTGCTTACTGCAGCCTTGGGAGTCAACAGACGTTTGTATAGACTCTCTTAGCAGGCTGATCAGCTGCTGCAGGTCGCACTTGTCCTTACTGCTGCTAACTTCAAAGCAAAACAGAATTGCTGATAGTTTTTTACTCCGGAGGTTTGAGCATGGACAGTTACACCCCAGTGAGCTGTGACTTTCAAGACCAGCTAGAGTCCTTAGCGACCCTACACCAGTCCTGCAGCTTGGTTTACCGAGACGATGCTGACCAGCAGCAGACCGCGGAAGGGCTGATTGTTGATATCTACGCCGCCAACCATGCCGACTTTCTGCGGCTCAAGGACGGCACCGAAATTCGCCTTGATCGCATTGAGTCAGTCAACGGCAATGCCCCTGCCTAAATACACCCTTCCTAAAGCACCTTCTGGAGAGGCCTTCTGAAATTTCTAAGAATTCTCCAGAACTCTATAAGCCTGGCAGCAGGATCTAGGGATGGATTAGCTGTTCATCGTCTTCATCTTCCTGCGCCGGGCCTGCCGCTCCCGCACTAGTCGCTCAAAGCTAAGGGAAATGACGCCCAGAGTCACCAGCAGCACCCCTACCCACTGAACAAACTGTAGGGCTGATTTCTCACCAGGCGTTAGTAGGTAGGCCAAAATTGAGGTAATCACGGGGCCGCTGGAGGAGACGATAGAAGCTTGAGCGGCTCCCATCAATTTGACTCCGTAGTTGTTGCAGAGGTATCCCAGCAGAGTCAGAGTGCCCAGCAGCAGCCCCCCTAGGTAAAGCCCGCCAGAGCTACTGGGCTGTCCCGGCTGAAGTCCCACAAACGAACCAAGAATCAAGATTAGGCTGGTCAGAACAAAGATAGTGGCAAACTGCATCAGGCTGACTGGTACTGGGTGGAGCCGCTGATAGCTAAGCTGCATCGCGATTAGAAACATGGCAAAGGCAGCGCTAGAGAGCAGAGCAGCTCCCACTCCCCACATAGAGACGCTGCCACCAGCAATATCAAGGCCAATACGAGGAAGGGCAGTAAACACGATGCCCATCGTAATTGCCGACATCACCACCAGCCGCAGCGGCGTTGGGCGATCGCCAAACAAAAACCAGGTTAGCGGCACCGTAATGAGCGGATACATGAACAGCAGCGTAACGGCGACCCCTGGTCCCACATCTGAGATGGCTTTGTAAATCAGCACCTGAGACATAAACAGAAAGCCACCACTGGCGACCACTTGGGCCAATGGCCGCCGATCGGAGCCACTCACCAACGTTCG
This sequence comes from Trichocoleus sp., assembly GCA_036702895.1. GTDB lineage: Bacteria > Cyanobacteriota > Cyanobacteriia > Phormidesmidales > Phormidesmidaceae > JACVSF01. The sequence goes on from DATNQE010000043.1 coordinate 3,778, forward strand.
GATCTCGCGCCAAACGTTGGGATACAGGTAGTTTGCAAGTAGCGCCATCAGCGGCAGCACCACTACCATGCGGAGCCACAGCAGCATCAACGAATTAGGAATGTTAAGAGGGAAAATGCCCTCAATCGGGATCTGACCAAATAGCCGACCACCGTAACCGATTAGGCCAACAATGACGTTGTGAATCGACAGCGCCAGGGTCGAAAAAACAATAAACATCAGCCCCCGCTGTAAGGCGCTGGTCTGCTTTAAGGGCAGCTGTTGAGCAGCAGGCGACGTCATAGGGGCTCGACTGGTCTGGCTGCCGTCAGGCACACCCGATCCCGACGGCGAAGGAGGTCCGTAATGCCCGTTGGGGCTAGCAGGCAGAGGCGGTCCTTGATAAGGCGTCCCTTGGTAGGGCCGCCCTGCCAGCGGCAAATCCAGGTAACCGTGGCCATTTTGGTGCGGCGCGGCTCCCTGATTTAGCATTTGAGGCGGAATGGGAGGGGCTGGGTGAGGCGACACCAGCTGGGTCTGTAGCTGATGGCTGAGGCGATTGACCAGGGCGTCTAGAATGGCTTCCCCCTGCTGCTCCAGGCTGTGCATGCGGCTAATTTGCTGGGACAGCGAGCTCTGGTAGCTGTTGAGATCTTGCTGAAGAGACTGCAGGGTGGTGTGTAGGGTGGTATCGAGGGATGAGAGAACTTGATTGGTGTGAGGCAAACTGGTGGAGCCGCCTAAACCGCCGTTAAGAGAAGCGCTCACGGTTTCAGCTAGACGGGCATGTAAGTGGGTGGCCAGGGCCTGAGCCAAGCGCTTTGCCCAAAGCTGCTGCTGCATTTGCTGCTGTTGGGACAGGGCCGTTTCATGGCTGGACTGAAGGCTTTGGTAGCGCGATCGCAACTCCTCGTAGTCACCCTCTAGCGCCTCGATGTCGTCCATCAGCCGCCGCTTTTGCCCCTGCAGCCGCTCAACATCTTGCGAGAGCTGCGTCGAGAGCGTGCGCTGCAGCGTCTGTAAGTCCTGCGTCAGGTTGCGCAAGATGTCTTCTGCGGCCTGGGTGCCGGGAGGACTGGTGTGATCGGATAGGTTGTCCTGCTGACCCATGCGTAACTGCCCCTAACTGCGGTGCGCCCGATTGTCCTTAAATACCCTCTCCGGCTAGCGGAAAAGCACTTAGGAAAGCGCGCTTTTCCCTCAAGTTGTGCCCGAAATTTTAGTGCCTCTAACGAAGCTACGGCAGAATTCGGGCCCTGTTCGCCGCCTAGGTACCTTCTCCAATGCCTTGCTTTGGGCTTTTTAAGCCTCTTCTGGATCTTTTTTTGCCAGTTTCCTGGCTCTTCCAGCGGCATTAGATTTAGCACAACTCCCCTATTGAGGGCAGTTTGCAACCGTTATTGTAGTAGCTCATCAGGATTTTGATCGTTTACTGAGCATCTCTTGATATTCGTTGGCAACGAACCTGATTTGCTGTCTGCTGAGGAAGAGCTGTCGCCGCAGAAGCTGCTACAACCCTGGCGGTAGCTGGAGGCAGGCCCAACCGTTGAGCTGCCGTTAGCGCTTGAGCTAAAAAATTTCTTTAGTTGCTATCCAGCCAGGATTTTTTTTGCAGTTAAGGGGCACTCTTTTAACAGAAGCCCTAACTCTGCCAAAGCGAGGTCAGCCCTTGACATTTCAAACGATTGGTGACGCTCTAGTTGTCCACTCGGTAAATTTGAGAGAGCTCAACGAAAACCTGATCTGTCTGGGACAGCTCGCCAGCACGCTGAACCTAGCTGAAGTTGTGATTTTTGAGGGCACTGGGCTCAGACCTATGATTTTGCCCCTTGATTTTTTCCGCCTGATGGTAGAGCAGCGCAACGCTCAGCTTCAGCTGCCAGATTAATCGCCACATTCACCAGAAGCTCTCGGCAGCGCCCTGTACAACTGCCACCGCTATTAAGTACTGAACTGCCAAAGCCTCAGCAGCGGCAGGCTTCGGAGCAGCATGCTCAACTAGTTGAGTCCTAGTGGACCGCGGACATGCTGCTTTGCTCTACCGCTGCTCCTAGGTCAGGAGAATTTTTCTCAAAGTCGCGTACAGCCCTTAGGGCAGCACGTCACGCTAAGCATTCAACCTCTTCAAGGAAACCGCGTTAAGGCGACTGCGTTCATGACCAGCGTCTTTGATCTGGCTGAACTCCAGATTTCGAACCGGCTTTTAATTCAGATTTTTCTCAGTGTTATTACGGGGAAGCCAGTGGGAACACTTAAGCTATGCCGGACAAAGATAACGCCCGCTAGCAATCCATCCTCTGCAAGGTGTACTCATCATGTTGACACTCTCTCCTTCTCGAATCGCTTACCAAGGCTGGCACATTGAGATTGCCCCTTACGAAGAAGGCTCTGCCCAACAAGGGTACTGCTTTGAGTGCTACGCACCGGAAATGGCAGACTACATGGACGATGCCCAGGTCTACCCCGATTGGGAAGCTGCCTGGGCCGCTGCCCAATCCTTTGTGGACCGCGAGATCGCAATTGCCGCGTTTATCGAGTTGGCTAATGACTGGCTAGCCACGGGTCGAATCACTGAGGAGGAATATTGGTCTTTGACAGACTTTGAATAACGGCCAATCGGCTGAATCGCCGAAAAAGCCTTAAGGAGGCCTTAGAAGCCTCCAAAGAGGCTCAAGCGGCTCCCAAAGGCCTTCGCAGGCCCTAGAAGAATTGTGGGGAAACTAATTCTTGGGAGACAGGAGCGGCTGGTTTAGAAAGGCAGCTAACTGCTCAACGCCTCGCTGAAGCTTGCGCGCCACGGTCATGGGGCTAATACCCATCTGCTCTGCAACCTGCTTACGCGGCACATCGTTCAGATAGACCTGCTCGATGATGGTACGGGTTTTTTCTTCCAGCTGGCTCAGAGCATGCTGCAGTTGTGCCCGATCCTCTTCCCAGCTCATCAGCTTTTGAGCTTGGGGATTGGGCAGCGTATCGCCCAGGGTCACTCCCGACTCATCTGTGCAGGATGGGATGACCGCATCAAGACTCAGCGGGCAACGGTTGCTGCTAGCGAGCTTTACCTGCTGCCACTCTTCGGCAGTGACACCGAGTTCAGCAGCCATTTCACTATCCTTGGGAGTGCGGCCCAGCTGTTGAGTTAGGGTATCGCGAACCCGTTGGGCACTGCGCTGCAGGTCCTGCCAGCGTCGAGGAATTTTGACAGTGCCGCTACGGTCTCTCAAGTAATGCAAGATTTCACCGCGGATATAGGGCACCGCAAAAGAGCTGAAGGCATTGCCATGCTTGGGGTCAAAGCGCTCGATAGCGTTAATCAGCCCCAGGTAACCCACCTGCTCTAAATCCTCAAAGGATTCATTACACTGCTGACTGAGGCGGTGGACAACTTTGCGCACCAAGCCTACATTGAGGCGCACTAGCTTGTTGCGCAGCTCAATGGTGGGGGACTGGTGGTAAGCAACTAGCAGTTCAATGGCTTTGGCGGAATGGGATTGGGCCTGCATCTTTGACTCCGGGGGCGACGACTTCAGAGATGTGCCCATTGTCAAACCAGGAGGTGGTTGACCAAACCCGTTGTTCTACGGGATTCTCCGCT
>DATNQE010000071.1:0-5054 GCA_036702895.1 Trichocoleus sp.
GGAATGCACACCCACCAGTCGATCTGGAACAACGGTGAACCTCTGTTTGCAGGCGATCGCTACGCAGGGCTCAGCCAAATGGCCCTGTGGTACATTGGCGGAATTCTCAAGCACGCCCCCGCCCTGCTAGCGCTCACCAACCCCACAACCAACTCCTACAAGCGCTTGGTGCCCGGTTTTGAAGCGCCGGTAAACCTGGCTTACTCTCAGGGCAACCGCTCAGCTTCGGTGCGCATTCCGCTGTCGGGCGACAACCCCAAGGCTAAGCGTCTGGAGTTCCGCTGTCCCGATGCTACCTCTAACCCTTACTTGGCCTTTGCGGCGATGCTCTGTGCCGGTATCGACGGTATCAAAAACCAGATTGACCCCGGCGACCCGTTGGATGTAGACATCTACGACCTCAGCCCCGAAGAGCTGGCGAAGATTCCTTCGACCCCCGGTTCTCTGCTGGATGCCCTTAAGGCTTTAGAAGCCGACCACAGCTTCTTGACCAGCACTGGCGTTTTCACTGAAGACTTCATCAGCAACTGGATCGAGTACAAGCTCGACAATGAAGTCAACCCCATGCGTCTGCGGCCGCACCCCTACGAACTGGCTCTCTACTACGATTGCTAGAGCCTGATCACTGCCCATTCTATTAGGGCAATGAGTTCTTTTAAGGGACGTGTTTATCACGTCCCTTTTTCTATTTTTGGCCCTTTTTCTGCCTTTTGAAAGAGTGAGCTGGGCACCAGTTCTGAGAAATTCCCGTTACAATCTTTTACATAGCTAAGAACGTTCTTCAACGGAATTTACATCGATCTGGTCATATGCCCGACACGTTGACAAAGCTGGCCTATCAAACGTTCCAGCAGGGGAAGAGCTTATTTGGGTTGACCCACAAGACCGTGAGCGCTCAACTCCTGCAGATGGTGAGTCCGCCCAAAGCTGTGCAGTCCAAGCCCCTCGATCCGGACTTGCTAAAGCTGATTTATGGCCGCATGGAAAAGCTCCTAGAGATTGACTGGCAAGATGCTGAAGCGGGAGTTTATCCCAAAGAGATCTTGTTCGACAACCCTTGGGACGACTTCTTCCGCTACTACCCGCTTATGTGCCTCGATACGCCTGGCATTTGGGAGCGGGCCAACAACCGTGAGTACCATCGGTTTGACCCAGATATTGATACGTCGGGCTACCCCAAGTACTACCTGCAGAACTTCCACCACCAAACTAACGGCTACCTCAGCGATTTATCGGCTAACCTGTACGATCTCCAGGTCGAGATTCTCTTTAACGGCACGGCAGATGCGATGCGTCGCCGTATCTTGGCTCCCCTGAAGCAGGGCTTTATGGCTATCAGTCCGTCTGGCAGCGGCAAAGTGCTAGATATTGCCTGCGGCACAGGACGTACCCTCAGCATGGTTCGCGAGACGCTGCCCAAGGCCTCCCTTTACGGAGTAGACCTCTCCCCGGCGTATTTGCGCAAGGCCAATCAAACCTTGTCTCAGAAGCCCAGTGTGTTGCCGCAGCTGGTGCATGCCAATGCTGAATCGCTGCCCTTTGTGGACAACTACTTTGAGGCAACTGTCAGCGTCTTCCTGTTCCACGAACTGCCAGCTCCTGCCCGTCAAAATGTCATTAACGAAGCGTTTCGAGTAACCCAACCGGGCGGCACCTTTGTCATTTGTGACTCGATCCAGGTGAGCGATTCACCCGAGCTGAGAGTGACTATGGAGAACTTCCCGGCGCTGTTCCACGAGCCTTATTACCGTCACTACATGACGGACGATTTAAACGCCCGCTTGAGTGAGGCGGGGTTTGAGAACATCACCAACCAGGTTCACTTCATGAGTAAGTACTGGATCTGCCGTAAACCTGCCTAGCCTGAGACGAGTAGATTACGCTGTTGGGAAGTCTCAACCGTAAAAAATCTACAAAACCCCCAGGCAAAATCCTGACATGACGATACAGTTGGCTTAGGTCATGCCTTTTGAGTAAACCCTCTGTAGGACATGGCTTAAGCCAAACCACGCAATGGAATTACGCTGATCATGCTGATCGAAGGGATGTCTGAGGCCGACACCGTCAATCATATTGAAATTGTCGAGACCGTTATTTCTAGCCTCGACCAGGACAATAGTGCCTTAGTGAGCCATACAGAAGAGGGTCACCTCTGGAAGTTTAAGTATGGCAGCGTGGAAGTTTATGTTCAGCTGACCGGCACCGAGGAAACTGATACGCTGACGGTATGGTCTCCAGTGCTGTCTTTGCCGGCTCGGGAGGAAACTCAGCTAATGCGGCATCTGCTTGAGATGAACTGTGGGGAAACCTTTGAAGCCTGCTTTGGTATTTTGGGTGAGCAGGTCGTTGTGCTCTCTAGCCGGATCTTGCAGGGCATTACCCCTGCTGAGATCTCTCGGCTGATGACCATTGTGGCAACCATTGCCGATGATAATGACGAAGCTTTAGCAGCGGAGTATGGGGCTGCTTAAGGTCCTCCAGACTTTTCCAGCTAACAGCAAGTTATTTCAGGGGTGCGCTACTCGCACCCCTTTTATTAGATAGTGTCGTTGACCCAGACCTGGCGCTTGATTCCCCTAGTAGAGGCTACGGCCGCAGCCCACATGGCTATCGACCGATGGCTGCTGCACCAGCATCAGCAGGGCCAACTGCCGCCAGTGCTGCGGTTTTATACCTGGCAGCCCGCAGCTATTTCCCTGGGCTACCACCAGCGTCGTTGGCCCTCAGCCTGGCAATCGCTAATGTGGCAGGGGCAGGCAGTAGAGCTCGTACGTCGCCCCAGCGGCGGTCGGGCAGTGCTGCATGGGGACGATTTGACCTACGCTTTAATCTGCTCAGGGTTATCGGGTAGTCGCCTACAGGTTTACCAGCAGCTCTGCCAGTTTCTGATGGAAGGCTTTAAAGCTCTGGGAGTGCCGCTGACGTTAGGGGCGGCGGGCAGGGGCTATATCCACAACCCCAGCTGCTTTGCGACAGCCACTGGGGCTGATTTGGTGCTGGCGCAAAACCCCCAGCAGAAATTTATTGGCAGCGCTCAGCTGTGGAGTGATGGCGCCCTTTTGCAGCACGGCTCGATTCGCCTTCGAGGGGAAGGAGCGCTTTACCAACAGGCGTTTGGCGAAGCAGGACAGCCTTGCCCATTGCCATTAGAGCTTAGCGAGTTGCCGGAGCCGCTTCTGCAGCAGCGTGTCATCGAGGCTTTGGTGGCGGCGGCTGAACGCTGCTTCGCAGCCCAATTTGAAACGGTTCCTCTAAGTGCTGCCGAAATTGAGGCCGCTAAGGATGCGTTTGCGATCGCACTCTAGTCGCCTAACCCAACGGTTCTGCAGCTGCTTTTGCAATGGCAGGAATTTGCAGGCCAGGGGGGTATTTGCCGTCCTCCTTGATGCGCTGAATCACGGTCTCCGAGATAGCAAACCCCAATCGCTCCGCTAGCGCCCGCACGACATCACCGCGATCAACGATGCCGGCAACAGCGTCGGCAGGGGTTAGCACCGTAATGCGCGGCAGCATCGTCGTTTCTAGAGCGTTGATGACGGCCGGCAGAGGTGTTTGTTCACGCACAGAGGGAATGTCCAGCAGCGGCCGGGCAATGGTGTTTAGGGTTCTGGTGTCCCACTGGCTACGCTCAATATCGCGTAGATCGTCTACCGTGACCAGTCCCCGGTAGCGGCCGTCGGAGGCCGCAAAATAGACCGGAGAGCGCTTTTCCTGAAGCACGTATTCATCGGCGAACTGGCGCAGGGACATATCGGCATCGACGACGCGAAACTCCCGCGCCATGGCGTCGGCGGCGGTAAGAGAGGCCATGGCTTCCTGGAGGTCAGTAACCCGGTTGTAGGCAGAGGCGTTACGTAGGGCAAACCAGCCAATAGCGGCAATCCATAGCCCAAACCAGAGCTGATAGACAACAACGGCCAACAGGCCCAGGGTGATGGCCAGCCAGCCAAGCAGCTGCCCCGAGCTAGCGGCCCAACGTACCCCTTTGATGCGGCTGTTGGTTACCTTCCACACCAGGGCTTTTAGCACCTGGCCGCCGTCCAGCGGCAGGCCGGGAATCAGGTTGAAGAAAGTCAGCACCAGGTTGATCTGGGCTACGTTGGTCGCAACGACCCGGGCTGGTTCGGGCAGCGCTGGCAGAGCGCCCAGGGCTGTCAGCAGCAGAAATAGGCTGAAGCTCACTGTTGGGCCTGCGATCGCAACCTGAAACGCCTCTCCGGGGGTTTTTGACTCTTGCTCAATCGCCGCAATGCCGCCGAACAGAAAGAGGGTAATGGAGTTGACCTGAATGCCCTGCTTTTTAGCCACGAGACTGTGGCCCAGTTCGTGCAGCAGCACTGAGGCAAACAGCAGCAGCGCTAGCAGTAGCCCCATGCCCCAAGCCAAGTTGCCCCAGGCTCCTTGCCAAATCGGGTCAATGCCGTAGGAGTAGGTCACCAGCAGCAGGATAACCAGCCAGGAAGAGTCAATAAAGAAGGGAATGCCAAACAGGGTGCCAACACGCCAGCCCGATTGCATAGCCAAAAATCCTGAAATGAACGGGGCAGCGCTGCTATTTCAGCAGCGTGTGCCTTTATTCTAACGGCGCTGTGTAAGGGGCTGTCTGAGGATAACCCTACATCTATGGGCTGAAAGTATAGGCTGAAAGTATCGATAAAAGAAAAAGAGGTGCACCCAACGGGACACCTCCTTACAGCAGTTTCATCATGGAGAGATAAAGGCAGGATAAGAGGAGGGAAAGCACAGGCAAACTGGCTTTAGGCTCTAACTCCAGAATTTAGGTTAGGGACTACAGCAGGCCTGCGTTGCCCATGCCCAGGATCATTCCAGCGCCCAGAATGTGGCCGAAGCTGCCGATCGCCAGCAGTTCTGGCAGACCAAAGCCCTCAAACAACATCGGCATTTGGAAGGGCAGGGCAGGGCCAGCACCGGGTTTTTGGATAGCGTATTTGCCAATAGCCAACACAAACAAATTGCAGGCGATCATGACAATGGCGACTTGAGGCGACCAATGCGGCGTCGTTGGAACGCTCTGAGCCAGTAAAACGGTAAAG
>DATNQE010000097.1:0-12625 GCA_036702895.1 Trichocoleus sp.
TTTTACCGCAGGCCCCTACCAGTTTGAGCCCATGGCTAGGCGGCTTTTTAACGCAGGGTACAACGTGGTAGTGCCGCTGCTGCCTGGTCACGGTAGGGCTGGCAATTGGAGTAAGGACAACCCGCCGCCGCTGCCCGAAGACCCCAAAGTGTATCTGCAGTTTGCGGTGCAGTGGCTCAATCTAGCCCAACGCCTGGGTCATCGTGTGATTGTCACCGGTCTTTCTGGCGGTGGAACGTTGGCCGCCTGGCTGGCGCTAGAAAAAGCTACGGCCATTGAGCGGGCGATTTTGTATGCTCCCTACCTCAGCGGCAGCAATAAAGTTATCGATCTTTTTGTGGAGCACGTCGATACCTATTTCACCTGGACGAAAACGGTTGCGCCCAGCTATCACGGCTTTGATGTAGCGGCGCTGCGAGCCATTTTAGAAATCGGCCAGTACTGCCTCAAGCGAGTCAAACAGGCCCCGGTAGCCCCTACATTCACAATTTCGAGCGAAAGCGACAAAGCTGTTAGCAATAACGACCATCAGCAATTCTTTAAAGCAGCCCTAAAGCATCAGCCGCTGTCGTGGTACAACCGGTTTGACAAAGTGCTGGATATTCCTCACACCATGATGACTGAGCTGGAGGGCAACCGCTATCAAAACCTGCTCATTGTCATGTCCCAAGCTTTTATTGAGAGCGCCCTTACCTGGATCGAGGTAGAAGAAATTGCTTACTACATGACCAAGGGGCGCACGTTTAAGGCCGTGGTGGCCGACCTGGGCCTAGAGTCTAAAGCGTCGAAAGATATGCCCGCCATGATGACTATGGTGGACAAGTGGTCAATTGCGGTTGAGCGGGAGCTCAGTTCAAGGGGGCAGGGCAACAAGGGCAGCTGGCCGCGAAACTAGCGCCAGTGCTTCCAAAGCAAAAGAAACCGAACTCTTTGTAGAGCGTGTTTAGATAGCGTAACGTTATCTGCGGGTGCTCTACCTATTGGACCTGCTTGGCTGGCGGCCTCTTTCCATGGGCAGAGCCAGGGGGGATAATATATGCCTTATCTTCGTATTTTAAAGGAGACTGCAAAATCCCTTCTCCTAAGGCCCTTTCCTAACCTAAAGCCCCCAGAGACTTTCGAGGAATGCCGCAATTGACCCCTCACTAAGCTCTCCCAACTCCTAGCACTCAAATCCCGATTGGTCAGGCGGCAGTTTCTCTATCGGTGTCTCCTTCCCTGGTTATGGATGATTTGCTGAGAAGTTTTGGGTGGGGCGGCCCCTTTATCCCCCATGGCCACTGCTACCTCTGGAAGCCAGAGCTCGTCTCTCTGCATCTGGTTTCAGATGCGTTGATTGCCGTTGCTTACTTCTCTATTCCGATAACGCTGCTCTATTTTGTTCGCAAGCGCAAAGATCTTCCCTTTCACCGGATCTTTGTGCTGTTCGCCGCATTTATTGTCTCCTGCGGCACGACTCACCTGGCCGAGATTTGGACGCTCTGGTATCCCACCTACTGGCTATCGGGCGCGATTAAGGCCGCAACGGCGCTCGTGTCGATCTTCACGGCCCTAGAGCTGATACCGCTGGTGCCGCTGGCTATAGCGCTGCCCAGCCCGGCCCAACTAGAGGAGGCCAACCAAAAGCTGCAGGTGCAGATGCAGGAGCGGCTGCAGGCCGAGGAAAATCTGCGCCAGTCTCAGAATCTGCTGGAGCAGCGAGTGCTGGAGCGTACAGCGGAGTTAGCCAAGACGAATGAGCAGCTGCAGCGGGAGGTGCAGGAGCGTCAACGCACCGAGGCCGCGCTGCGCCGTAGCGAAACCGTATTAAACGCCTTTCTCACCAGTTCCCCGGTGGGGATGGCTTTTGTGGATCAGGACCTGCGCTATGTGCACGTTAACGAGGCGCTGGCTGAGTCGAACGGGCTGCCGCTCAGTGCCCATCTGGGACGGACTGTGGAGGAGGTCTTGCCGGAGTGGGCAGACCAGCTCACTCCTGTGCTGCGCCGGGTTTTGACGACAAAGGAGCCTTTGCTAAACCAGGAGGTCCAGGGGGAAACTTATCCCCCTGGCGTCTATCGCTACAGTCTGGTCAGCTATTTTCCCGTGTCTCTAGCAAACGGTGAAATGTTGGGGGTCGGCGTGACCACCATGAACATTACTGAGCTAAAGCAGGCAGAGGCGGCGCTGCGAGCCAGCGAGGTTATTGCCCGAGCTCGTGCTGAAGAGCTTGAAACCATCATGGAGACAGTGCCTGCTGCGGTTTGGGTGGCCTATGACCCGGACTGCCAGCAGATGACAGCTAACCGCACTGCCTATGAGCTGATGCGGATGCCGTCTAACATACCCCTGAGGTCGGCCGAGAGCCGCCGCCTGCGGTTTCCCTTTGAGACGCAGAAGGAGGGGCAGCCCATTGCCTACGATCAAATGCCGATGCAGCGGGCAGGCCGCACCGGAAAGGCGGTGGAGGAGGAGTTTGAGTTTGTCTTTGACGATGGTGAGACGCGATCGCTCTACGGCAAGGCAGTGCCCCTGCGGGATGACGAGGGGCAGGTGCGCGGGGTGATTGGCGCTTTCCTCGATGTCACCGAGCGCAAGCGGGCGGAAGCAGCGCTGCGCCAGAGCGAGGAACACCTAAAGCGAGCCAACGAGCGATTTCGGCTGGCGGTTAGAGCCGTCAACGCTTTAATCTACGACTGGGATCTGCCCCGGGATTACGTCGAGCGCACCGAGGGGCTGCTCAGTGTTGTGGGCATTTCCCTGGAGGAAGCCGAGCCAACGGGCCGGTGGTGGCGCGATCGCGTCCACCCAGAGGACCTGCAGCAATTGACCCAGGGCGGCCCCGACCTGTTTGCCAACGACTTTTACAGCAATGAGTACCGGGTGCTCAACGGCAAAAACCAGTATGTCTACGTTTTAGACCAGGGCATTATTGCCCAGCGCGATGCGGCGGGCAATCCCCTTCGCATTGTCGGCAGCACGATCAACATTAGCGATCGCAAAGCCGCTGAGGCCCAAATTCAGGCTAGCGAAGCCAAGTTTCGCAGCTTTGTGGAGGCCAACGTTATTGGCATTCTGACCGCCGATATCTACGGCAATATCCGCGAGGCCAACGACGAGCTGCTGCGGATCATCGGCTACAGCCGCCAGGATGTGCTTCTAGGCCAACTGCGGTGGACTAACATTACCCCGCCTGAGTATCTGCCCCAGGACGCAGAGCGGATCGCGGAGGCCCAGGAAAAGGGTGCCTGCACTCCCTTCGAGAAGGAGTATATTCGTCGAGACGGCAGCCGTGTCCCGGTGCTGGTCGGCTTTTCGCTAATTGATCCTGCTCGTACCGAGGCCGTCGCGTTTATTATCGATTTGACCGAGCGCAAGCGAGCCGAAAGGGAGCGCGATCGCCTGCTGACCCTAGAGAAAGCAGCCCGCGCCGAAGCTGAGCAGGCCAATCGGATTAAGGACGAGTTTCTGGCGGTGCTCTCCCACGAGTTGCGATCGCCCCTCAACCCAATTTTGGGCTGGGCTACTCTGCTGCAGCGGCGTCAGGTCGATGAGACCACCCTGAACAAAGCCCTGGCGACGATTGAGCGCAACATTAAGCTGCAGCTGCAGCTGATCGATGACCTGCTCGATGTCTCCCGCATTCTGCGCGGCAAGCTGAACCTGAGGCTAGAAGCGGTTGAGCTGTCCACGGTGATTGCCGCTGCGATTGAAACTGTGCGGCTGTCGGCTGAGGCCAAGTCAATTAGCATCACGACCCACTTTGACCCGGTTGCCCGGGTACGGGGTGATGCCGGACGGCTGCAGCAGATCGTCTGGAACCTGCTCTCCAACGCGGTCAAATTTACCGGAACAGGGGGCCAGGTCGATGTGTGGCTCAGCCAGGTAGAGGGCCAGGTGCAGGTGCAGGTGCAGGACACAGGCAAAGGCATTAGTCCCAGCTTTTTGCCCCACGTCTTTGAGTACTTCCGGCAGGAAGATGGCTCTACTACGCGGCAGTTTGGCGGGTTGGGCCTGGGCCTAGCCATTGTTCGCTATCTCGTGGAAATGCACGGCGGTACCGTCGGAGCCGACAGCCCTGGCGAAGGCTTGGGTGCAACCTTTACCCTTCACATTCCGGCGATGGATGCGGCGCCAGCTGCCCCAGCATTGGAAAGCGCTGATACGCCACCAACTCTGCAGGTATCGCTCCAGGGGATCTCTATTCTGGTGGTGGAAGATGATGCCGATACGCGAGAGTTTATTACCTTTATGCTGGGGCAAATGGGAGCGTCCATTCGGGCTGTTTCCTCGGCCGGAGCAGCTCTAGCGGCACTGCAACAGACCCTACCCGATGTTCTCATCAGCGATATCGGCATGCCCGAAGTAGATGGCTACATGCTGCTGCGATCGCTGCGATCGCTACCACCCGAACAGGGGGGCGATGTGCCTGCCATTGCTTTGACGGCCTACGCAGGGGAGTTAGACCACCGCCGCGCTTTCGAAGCCGGGTTTCAGCAGCACGTGCCTAAGCCGGTCAATCCTGACTATCTGGTGGAGATTATCCTCAAACTGGTTAAAAAAACGCTGTAGCAGTACGATAAAGCCGTTCCCGGCCCTAGATTTTGGGGGTGGCCATGGTTTGTCGAATTCTGATTCTCCTCGGGGTGCTGCTGCTAGGGCTGGCGCTGCCCGGCTCAGCAGTAGCCCAGGACTATCCGCTGCCGCTGTCCTACAGCAACGCTCAGCTTAAGGGCAAAGATTTTTCGGGTCAGCAGCTGCGGGCGGCAGAATTTTCCAACGCCAATTTGGAGGGAGCCAACTTCAGCCAGGCTGACGTGCGCGGCGCTATTTTCAGTGGATCTGTGGCGACCGAAACCAATTTTCAGGGCGCTGACTTTACCACTGGCATGTTAGACGTAGTGACCTTCACTCGCGCCAGCCTGAAGGACGCAATCCTAGTGGACACGATTCTGCTGCGATCGCGTTTTGAGGAGACCGACATTACGGGGGCTGACTTCACAGGCGCACTGCTCGATGGTGCTCAGGTGCGCAAGCTGTGTGCGATCGCAAAAGGCACCAACCCCACTACAGGTGTTGAAACCCGCGAGTCTTTAGGCTGCCGGTAATCCTGAATCGTCTGGCTAGAACGGCAGCTTTTTCTTGCTGGCCTTATCGCTGTCAAACTCTAGCTCCTTCAGCTTCTTCATAATGCGGCTGAAGTATTCCTGCATGTAGTCTTCCAGAGTCGTGATCTCACTGGAGTTGATGCCAAAGGCAGGGTACACATCGTCCATCGACGCATCAATGGGCTGACTGCCTGCTACCACTTCTGCAAAGGCGAGACGGTCGGCAAAGTTCCAGCCCCACTGAAAGAACCGCGCCACCCGGCGAATGCCCTGCAGCAGTTTCACAGAAATATTGACGGTTTTGGCGGTCTGGCCCGACTTGCGCTCACACAGACGAATGATTTCGTAGGCTCCCCAGGCGCGAGGCCCCGCTAGCGGGAAGCTGCGGTTCACCGTCTCGGGAGCTGAGAGCGCCTTAACAGCAAACCTAGCGATGTCTTGAGTATCCATGTAGGCAATGGGAGCAGCTTCGCCCATCACCCAAATTGCCTGCTTCTCCAGGGTCGGAATAGCGTACTGGCCAATTAGGCCCTGCAAAAAGCCGCAGGGGCGCAAAATAGTGTACTCCAGCCCCGACTCGGCCAAAAACTTCTCGGTGCAGCGCTTGATATCCATCAGCGGCACGTGGGGAAACTTTTCTGCATCCAAAATGGAGAAGAAGATGTAGCGCTTTACCCCGGCCTCACGGGTGGCGTTAATCAGGTTGACCTTACCATCCCAATCGACGACCTCTACTCGGTCGGTCGGTCTGGCAGTGGCGGCATCGATAACCGCCTCGATACCCTCTAATGCTTTCGGCAGCGTTCCGGGCTTGGTGATATCCCCTCTGACCAGCTCAACGCCCCATTCCCTTAAAAAAGCGGCCCGCTGAAAACTCCTGACCAGGCACCGCACCTCGTATCCCTCATCTAAAGCGCGGCGAACGACTTGTCTTCCGAGTGTGCCGGTGGCACCTACAACCAGAATTTTCATGAGGGATTTGAAACAAAAGTTAACCTTACTCTAAGGATATCAGATGTCTCCCATCACGGCTGACGGGAGACCCATCACCTTCGGATCTGCTGGGGTAGCTCTAGCAGGGCTACTCTTCGCCGCCCTGTAGCCGCAGCAGCAAAAAGCCAGCACCCAAACCCACGAGCACCAGCGTGAAAAGTAAGATCGAAGTGCTAAAGATTTCACCACCCATAGTCTGCTGTCTCTCCTAAAAAGTGTTTTTGTTTTTTGGTTTTCTGAGCGCTTCAAAAGGCTCAGCGCACGGGCTACCATAGCCTGAACCCGGTGGCTTAGAAAAGATGACCTAAGCTACCAGATGCCTAATTTTAGAACAGTTTGCCGCCCTTCCTAACAGCCCTATGCCTCTCCCAAATGTGCCAACAGCTAGCTCAAACCAGCGTCCTCGCTTGGCAATTACTCTAGGGGACCCAGCAGGCATTGGGCCCGAGGTCGTGCTTAAAGCATTAGCGGCCCACCCCTGGGCGGAGCAGGCCGAGATTACGGTAGTGGGCAGTCCGGCGCTGCTGGAGCCGACTTACCAGAGCCTTCGTCGTCTGCCTCTGGCGTTGCCCAATATAGAGGCCCTTTCGTTGGTGGCGCCTCCTAATCTAAATGGGCCTAATCTGAACGGGCCAAATGTGAAGGGAAAAGAGGCCGTGACGCTGGGCCAGGGGAACGCCCGCAGCGGGGCTATTAGCTTTGCGCTGCTGCAATACGCTATTGAGCAGACAGTGGCGGGCCGGTTCGATGCTATTGTTACGGCCCCGATTGCTAAATCCGCCTGGAAAGCGGCTGGGCATGACTATCCTGGTCAGACAGAGCTGCTTGCAGAAGGCGCTGGCTGCGATCGCTTTGGCATGGCCTTTTTTGCCCGCTCTCCCCATAGCGGCTGGCCGCTGCGGGCGCTGCTAGCTACCACGCACATTCCTTTGCATCAGGTTCCCACGGCGCTCACGCCCGAATTGATGAGCCGCAAGCTGGAGCTGCTGGTGGAGTGTTTGCGACATGATTTTGGCATTGAGCGGCCCAGAGTTGCGATCGCAGGCCTTAATCCCCACAGCGGCGAACAGGGGCAGCTGGGCCGTGAAGAGCAAGACTGGCTGATTCCCTGGCTGGAGGCGCAGCGACAGCGCTACCCCCACGCTACCTTAGATGGCCTGCTGCCCCCCGACACGATGTGGGTACTGCCGGGACAGGCTTGGTACGGCGCCTCAGGAGCAGACTCGCGCGCACACGATGCTTATCTAGCGCTCTATCACGACCAGGGGCTGATTCCTGTAAAGCTAATGGCTTTTGACCGGGCGGTTAACACTACGATTGGCCTGCCCTTCGTGCGCACGTCGCCCGACCACGGCACTGCCTTCGATATTGCTGGGCAGGGCAAGGCAGACCCAACTAGCATGGTAGCTGCTATTGACCTAGCCATTGAGCTAGTCCGTCAGCGCCAGCATTCTCAGAACGCGTTATCCCTTTCGAGTTCTGCTGTCTCATAGCGCCGGTTTTTGGCTAAATATCACTCGCAAAGTTAACCCTTTGTTAACTAAAAGTAGCCTATGAGTGGGTCTAAAACACTCATAGTTCCCGCTTTGGGCTCAAATTTCGCTGTTATTTGCTGCCTTAACCCAATAAAGGCTTTACTTTAAGTAATCTACAACATTTATTAATACCTCATATCTAAAATTGGGGTGAGAATAATTGAACGTTAGCTAGTCATAGTCCTGGGAAGATCAGTAAGATTGAATACAGATTGCAAAGTTTTTTGTCTGTGTTTCCTGATATCCCCTCTTAATAAGCCCCACACGCTACGCCTAACTCTACGATTTAAGGATGAGGTATGCTTCAGTCTCTTCACTACACCCTAGACGTCATTCGTGACGAAGCCCGTCAGCTCGTTCAAAAAGGCGCCGTTAGCCGCCAGCAGCCGATCTACAGCCTGTGTCGCTACATTCCGGCTCGGGAGTGGGCCTTGGTTGAAGGAGAATTAGAAGCAGAAGGCTTTTTGCTGCGCGATCGCATCAGCGACCTGATGGGCCGTGAGGACTGGGAAAACGATTAGACCAACTGGTGAAGATACACGCTCTAACGCTACACGCCTAAAGTTATCTCTCTAAAACAGACTTAGCTGGGCTGGAGCCTCTGGAACATCCTCTTCAGTCTCAATTTCATCCCAAAGCAGCGGGGGCAAGTTTGCCCCCGCTTGCTGTAGCAAGTGATAAACCTGCCGCGCCATTGCCGGGGAGCGCTCCTCCTGAGGGCAGTGGGCAAAGAAATACACGTCCGTTCCCTGGGTCAGCCACTGCTTGAGGCGGGGCACCCACTCCTCTAAGTACGGTTGATTAAGTTCGCTTTCCGGATGGCTGATGTAGCGCACTAAAGTAAAGCTGGCCGTGACCTCTGGGTGCAGGGGCAGCTTGGGCTTCCTGCGCTCGGAGCTGAGCTGGGGGTCATCTTCTGGCGAAACCACACCATCGTAAATAGGACGGGTGTCGAGCAGTACTCGCCCTACCCCTAGCGCCTGCAGCATCTGGTTGAGCCGAGTCGCATTGGGCTCTTGAAACCAATCGAGATGCCGCACCTCTACAGCAATAGCGGATTCTCGGCGGGGCCAGGCTGACAAGAACTCTCGCAAATCAGAGATTTGAGCTGGGCCGTAGCTGGGTGGTAGCTGCACAAACAGCGGCCCGAGCCTCGATCCCAACGGTTTTAAGGACTCCAGAAATTTCAGCGATCCTGCCAGATTGGGCATTAGCCTGCCCTCGTGGGAAAAGACTTTGGGCAGCTTGGGGCAAAACCGAAACAGGGGCGGCATAGTCTCGGCCCAGCGCTCTACGGTTTTGGCATCGGGCATGGAATAGAACGTGGTGTTGCCCTCAACGGCGGTGAAGCGATCGCAATACAGCCGCAAAAAATCCTTAGGCTTGCTGCCGGGCGGGTACAGTTCGCCTACCCAATCTTTGTAGGCCCAAACGGCACAGCCGATGTAAAAAGATGCAGTCACGCCCGTCCCCTATTTTGTTGCTAGCTGGCAAACTGGCACTGCGCTATGGCAGCATTCTTGAATACTATAAGCCAAAGAATTAAACAGCCTAAATCTAGATGTCACATTAAATCTCGGCCGATACGATCAAACTTTCGCCGGGACATACTATGGAAACCGATAATTTTGTAGGTCTGATTCAGCCTCAGGCAATGGTCGTTAAGCCGGGTCAAGCCGTCACCATGGAGGACTTTGATACTCGGTTCACTGGAAGCTTAACAAAGGCGGATTCTCAAGATCTTTTACAACACAGTAAAGAGCAGTTAGCCCGCTATCAAGATATGCTCTATGCCCAAGATAGCTACGCCCTACTCGTCATCTTGCAGGCAATGGATGCGGCGGGTAAAGACGGCACCATTAAACACGTTATGTCGGGGCTCAACCCTCAGGGCTGCCAGGTTTTCAGCTTCAAAGCCCCCTCCTCTGAAGAGCTAGACCACGACTATCTCTGGCGATGCTTCAAAGCCCTACCGGAGCGCGGTCGAATCGGTATTTTCAACCGCTCCTATTATGAAGAAGTTTTAGCCGTACGAGTTCACCCTAAACTGCTGGCAAAGCAACAGCTACCTCCGTCTGCTGTAGGCGAGCACATCTGGCAGCAAAGGTTTGAGGAGATCAACAACTTCGAGAAGTATTTGGTTAACAATGGCATTCTAGTTCTCAAGTTCTTTTTGAACGTGTCTAAGAAGGAGCAGAAAAAACGCTTCATGGAGCGGATTAATCGCCCCGAAAAGAATTGGAAGCTATCTCCTAGCGATGCCCGAGAGCGCGCCTATTGGGATGACTACATGGCTGCCTACCAGGACGTTTTTACCCACACCAGTACCGAGTGGGCGCCCTGGCACGTCATCCCTGCCGACCACAAGTGGTTCACCCGCCTATCGGTGGCCTACTTCATTTCTGAGAAGATGAAGTCCCTCAACCTGGCCTATCCCCAGGTCAACCCTGAGAACCTCAAACAACTCCAGGCCGCCAAGGAAATCCTAGAGAACGAGGAAGAAAACGAAGATAAAGCTCATGCCGCTCTAAGCCCTCTCTCATCCCCTTAAATGAGAAAAATGTAACAATCTAATTCGACTGCCATCTAAAAACGTTCCATGCCTTTCATCCACACGCCGCCGTCCTGGCAACTGCCCGAAAAGCTGGTCACACCCGAATCGGCCTTCTTCAACCGCCGCCGCTTCATGAAAATGCTCATTGGCGCTGGCGTGGGTCTTTCGGCTACAGGGCTGACGGCCTGCCAGCCCAAAGCTATTGACCCAGAGCTGGAAAAGACCTTGGGACAGCCCCTCAGAGGTATAGAGCGCAATCCTGCTTTTGCCGATGCCGGGCGCGAGGTGACGAAGCAGACCTACGCCAGCCGCTACAACAACTTCTATGAGTACGGCGGCACCAAGACGATCTGGCCCGTTGCCCAAAACCTGCCGACTGACCCTTGGAAGGTGGAGGTTACGGGCCTGGTCAAAAATCCCAAGACCTACGACCTGGATGATTTAACCCGTCAGTTCCCGCTGGAGGAGCGAATCTACCGCTTCCGCTGTGTGGAGGCCTGGGCCATGGTGGTGCCCTGGATTGGCTTTCCCATGCGGCGAATTATTGAAGCGGTCGAGCCGACCTCTCAGGCCAAGTTTGTCCGCTTCACCTCTTTTTACGATGCGGAGGTAACGCCGGGACCCGCCTGGGGGTTTGCCCTCAACCTGCCCTGGCCCTATATCGAGGGCTTGACTATCGAGGAGATGGCCAACGACCTGGCCTTTTTTGCGGTGGGCGTTTATGGTCGCACGCTGCCCAAACAGCACGGCGCGCCCATTCGCATGGTGGTGCCCTGGAAGTACGGCTTTAAAGGGGCGAAGTCGATTGTCAAAATTGAGTTCGTAGACCAGCAGCCCGCCACCTTCTGGAATACGATTTCGCCTAATGAATACGCTTTTGAAGCTAACGTTGAGCCGGAGGTGCCCCATCCCCGCTGGTCGCAGTCCAAAGAGCGGCTTTTGGGCGAAGGCACCAACCCCTACGCCTGGGAAACCCAGCCCACGGTTATCTACAACGGCTACGGCGAATACGTTGCCTCTCTCTACGCCTAACCAAAATTTCACCATCACGGAGTGGGCCAGTTCCAAGCTTGGAACTGGCCCATTCTGCATACATGCTGCCTCCATAGATTCTCGGATAAGGGATTTAAGCGCCTTTAGGTACTCCCGTGAAAGGACTGAAATTAGGCGAGTTCAGCTTTTTTGAGGGAGGCTAATGGGAATGCTATTGCGGTAACCAATCAGGCTACTGCAATGGAAAATCTTGATCTTTGGCACACTGGGTTGACGATGATTGCGATCGCAACCGCTATGTCTACCTTTCTCTCCTGGGGCATTTTAGAAGCTGCTCAGATGAAAGGCGAAGAGTAGCCCAGCCAGTTGAATAAACATTTTTAGCCCAACACTGCCAGTTACAAGTTGTTACAACAGCTTTTGGCAGTGTTGGGCTGCTTTTTGTCATGCTTCAAGAGCAACTTATGCTGAGCGAGCATTTCAGCAATTTTAAGAGATTGCTCTTGATAAAGAGTCGATGAAATTGCAAGGAATGAGTCGGATCTTTATAACCCATTGTCCTTAATTAGAACAAGCACAAAAACACCCCCTCCTCACAAACTATGCCTAAAACTGCAACTAAAACAAAATCTAGTACAAAAGCTCAGGGACCAAAATCTACAAAAGAAGCCCCCACAGCTCCCCTGAACTCGTATGTCGTTAACGAAATTACTCGGCTTGCCGAAATTTACGATATCAATACTTCTGTTCTAGAAGAGTTCGCTCGGTTTGTTATTCAAAACCATAAGAAGAAAGCTCCTACAGTCAAACTACCTAAGGTTAAACCTTTATCTTTAGCTCAGCTAAAAGCAGCTATTTATCAAAATTTCTCGGTGAAAAATACCACCGAGCTCAAGAAATCTGGAGCCTTTAAGATGGCTACGGATGGAATGGAAATGCCTAATCTCAGCATTAAAGATGGCTGGGAAAAGCTCTACCGAAAATTTGTTGGTATTTTGCCGGGTGAAGAGAACCAGCAGGGCTACGGCTGCATTAACGGTATTAATGTTTTCAACTATTTCCGGCCGTGGCAGGTGTTTGACCTAGATCCTCAAACAGCAACGAACCAGGATGTCAAGAATGCATATCACCAGTTAAGTAAGATTTATCATCCCGATAACTCTGAAACCGGAGACGCTGCCATTTTTGATCGCCTCGTGATTATGTACAAAAGCATCAGCGCGGAGGCATAGCAATGGCGAGGAAAACAGCAGGATTCACCATTCGCGAAGCCGAACTCGCCAGCGCTCTGGAAATTAGCCACGAAGAACTGGTTGAGATTATCACCTTCTTTGACTCTGACCCAAACGATCAGTGGGAGCTTCGGGAAAACGACCATTTCATCCATCTAAATAGAAGCCTGGACGAAAGGCTTTTTTCCGAGCAGGGTGCTTACGCTATTGCTAAGTATATGGATGAGAAGG
>DATNQE010000106.1:0-4233 GCA_036702895.1 Trichocoleus sp.
CCTCACCCTGGAGGTTTACCAGCCGCCCGCTGATTTTCCCCAGTCGCCCCCCCGCCCTACCGTAGTGGTCATCTACGGCGGCGCCTGGCAGCGCGGCACGCCCACTCAAGACCCGCAGCTTAGCCGCTACCTGGCAGCCCAAGGCTACGTAGTCGTTGCGGTTGACTACCGCCATGCGCCTCAGTATCGCTTTCCGGCTCAGCTCGAGGATGTGGAGCGGGCGATCGCATTTGTCTGTGACCATGCGGCTGAGTACGAGGTGGATTGCGATCGCATGGCCGTGCTGGGCCGATCCGCCGGCGCCCACTTAGCTATGCTGGCAGCCTACCGCTCGTCCTCAGTGCCCCTGCGCGCAGTTGTGAATTACTACGGCCCGGTCGATTTGGCTAGCGCCTACCGCAATCCGCCCGTGCCCGACCCGATTGACACCCGCGGCGTGCTAAACGCATTTTTAGGCGCTGGCCCCGACCAGGTGCCCGAGCTTTACCGACAAGCGTCTCCCCTGGCAGCTGTGCAGCCCCAGCTGCCGCCTACGCTGATGTTTTACGGTGGCCGCGACAACGTCGTTGAAGCCAAGTACGGTAGAGAGCTGGCCCAGCAGCTCCAGGCAACAGGCAATTCGGTCGTCTACATTGAAATTCCCTGGGCTGACCACTCTTTTGACGCTGTGTTTAACGGCGTTAGCAACCAGCTAGCCGTGTATTACATAGAGCGCTTTCTAGCCCACGTTTTGCGCTAGCGAGCCCAAGAGAAAATTACACCCGCTCTGGCACCCAGGCCGTAGCCTTTTCCCAACCCAGCCCGCGCCGAGTCAGCTCTGGCTCGCCTTCAGTAAAGTCGAGAATGCTAGAAACCTCGTAAGACAGCTCCTCGCCATCATCAATAATCACGTCCACCAGCTTGTCTAGACGGTCAAACAGCATCGCCTTAGATAAATTGGTGAGATCGGGCGACCCCGACGGCAGGGCCACCGACAGCGATGAGGTCGAAATAATCGGGTGCCCCAGATCTTCCAACAGCGCTTGACAGACTGCGTGATCGGGCACCCGAATGCCGGTCGTGCGCCGTTTGGGGTTCATCACCAAGCGCGGCACTAGCTTGGTCGCAGGCAGCAAAAAGGTGTAGGGGCCAGGAATCAACCGCTTGATAATGCGGTAGGCCGAATCGTCTACCACCGCGTAGTCGGAAATATTTGAGAGCGAGGAGCACAAGAAAGTCAGCGGCTTTTCATTCGCTAACTGCTTGAGCTGCCGCACCCGCTGCACCGCCGCCTTGGCATTGAGGTCACAGCCAATCGCGTAGACCGTATCGGTGGGGTAGAGCATCACTGCGCCTTGCTGCAGCGCCTCCCGAATAGTCGAAATCTTCCGTGACTGTGGGGTCTCGGGGTGAATTTTGTAAACCGTTGCCATGCCCTGCCCTCCAAAATATTCGCCGGGTTAATTCTCTGTTAGCAGAATTAATCTCCTGATCGAATCGATCAGAAGGAAGAAGGATTTGCAACCATAATCGGTGAAATCAGCCGAGGTGGACAGGCTTCGATGCATTTTGTAGGAAATGCATTTTTTGAAAGGTGGGTGAGGAGGGTAGAGGGCAGAAGGCAAGGGGCAGAAGGCAGAGGGCAGAGGGCGCAAGATGGGTGAATCCGCTTATTGCCTCATGGCCTTTCACTGCGCTCCAGAAGCTTGAGGGTTCTGCGCTGACAGCAAAAGGCCCGCAGAACCGAGCAATTACGATTCTGCGGGCCTTTTGCAAATGGGGAGGCGTCTATTCGTACAGCCAGCCCTTCAGGGTCGGCTCCCAGCCGACTAGCTCCTCCTCCTTGAACCAAAGCGCGATTTCGGACTGGGCGGTTTCGGGCGCGTCCGACCCGTGGATGATGTTGCGGCCGATGGTAACGCCAAAGTCGCCGCGAATCGTGCCGGGCTCGGCGGTCAGCGGATTGGTCGCGCCAATGATCTTGCGGGCTGAGGCAATTACGCCCTCACCTTCCCACACCATTGCCACAACCGGGCCAGAAGTAATGAACTCAACCAGGCCTGCGAAAAAGGGGCGCTCCCGGTGAACGCCGTAGTGCTGTTCAGCCAGCTCGCGCGAGACCGACATCAGCTTCAGACCCACCAGGGTAAAGCCTTTGGCTTCGTAACGACGAATGATTTCGCCGACCAGATTGCGCTGTACCCCATCGGGCTTAATCATCAAAAATGTCCGTTCCACAGACACCTGCTCCTAACGTGCGTAATAGACCTTCTCTATGCTCAGAAACGAGGTGTACCTTTGTAAAGCACCTCAGCCCAACTTTATTGTTTGGGTTTGCTTATTCGTCCTACGCCGCAGGGTCGTGAGAATCAGGCTAGAAAGATAATTAGCAGCAAAAAAGCTAGCGTTACCAGCGAGAAATCCCGAAAAATGCCGTTAGCTAAGGACAGCCGCGGCACCAGTGAAGTCAAAGGATGACCTTTCATAAAAATATGTCTCCACAAGGGGGTTCGGAGAGAGCCCAACCGAGCCAGCAGGCTCTAGAAGCGGCTTTCCTTTCAAGTTAGGTGCCCCCTCGGACTCTGAGGTGATCCCCCAGCAACTGTTTACAACTGGTAGAAAAGCCTCACAATTGCGTTGCTTCTCGCAATCTTTTCTCAAGCCAGGGCTGTGAATGGGGCCAGTGTTTTTCCTAAAGAACTAGCCCCGGTGGCCTCAGGGCAAGCAGTAAAACCGATTAGATAAGGGGTCGTAGCGCCAGGACAGACGCTCTGGATCGCGATCTTGCGACCAGCGGGCAAAGTCAGCAGCCCATTTTTTTTGGTCCAACAGCGTCAGCGAACATCCGAGTCGACTTGCCAAGTCGTTGAGCGGCAACTGCAAAATAGCGTTAGGACCCAGTTTTGGCGCTCCTGTCTGCGGCCCAATGACTGAGGCTGGCACGTCA
Organism: Trichocoleus sp.; assembly: GCA_036702895.1. Classification (GTDB taxonomy): domain Bacteria; phylum Cyanobacteriota; class Cyanobacteriia; order Phormidesmidales; family Phormidesmidaceae; genus JACVSF01. The sequence goes on from DATNQE010000106.1 coordinate 2,927, forward strand.
AAAATGGCTGAAGAGGCAGGGGCTGGCGGGTTAACGACGGGTTCGGCAGTTTTGCCAGACTCCGCTTCTTCAGAAGTCGAAGTAGACATGCCAGAGACGTTAAAGGTGTAGAGAAGGTCGCCTTGCTCGGTCGGCTCAAAGTTGGCGTAAAACTCACGGGCGCGAGCATCTAGAAAGGCGCGGGCCTGGGGACCGGGAAGACGAGCTGCGATCGCAAAATCCAGCACGCTAATTCGCCCCCCGCTAGCCTGAACCAACTCATAAAACAGCTGGTGTAGGGCCCGCTCATAGCGCTGCTGTCGCCGCCACAGCCACAGCCCAGCCCAGCCCAGCGCCCCCAAGATCAGCCAGGGCAACAATATCTGCAGCACCACGACCAGCACCAGCGCCGCCCCAAAGAGCACCACCGCCTGTAAGAACCGACTCTCCATACCCAAAGAGAAAAAAGGGGATTTACGATAGGGCATGAACTATGTCTCACCCTACTGAGGCTGACCCTATTTTAAGAGGGCAAATTGCTCTCGGCAGCCCCTAGTTTTGAAGGGTGTAGGGTTAGGGTGTGAGGCAGAGGGCATAGCAATTTTGTTCCGGCTGCCTGCCGTCTTCGGCCCTACCCCTGCTCTTTTAGCCTCATTCTCCTATCCCGTAAGCTTCTTCCCTCGTCTCCATGAAACCCCTGCCTACCTTTGCCAACGACTTTCAGCGGCACCAGGCCGAACAGCTGCTCCAGCCCACCCTCATTCGCGTAGTAGACAATCTGCGCAAGGCGCTAGACACCTCTCCCTGGATTGGCACTTACGAGGAGCACCTGCTGTGGCCTGAAGGGACCACTGAGGAGCAGCAGGAACAGGTGCGCCAAATCGCCGCTCAGCTAGAAGAAGCTGACGAAGCCACAGCCTCCTCCCTGCAAGCCCAGCTCAGTCAGCTGCCGATGCCCTTTCCAGGCTACGAGTTGCGATTGAATCGAGGGGATCAGACTGAGCGCATTGACGTGTGGAACCTCTGCTACCGAGTGTGCTTCAGCCACTATGACGCGGACGCCCCCGCCGAGATCGATCCGCATCTGCTCGATGAAGTTGGCGATGTAGACTGGCGAGCGCTAGACGAAAAGGCCCAGCAGTTGGTGCAGCAAGCTTTTGATCAGCTGCCTCCGGTGGCGGAGCCAGCAGCTAATTGATGATCTAGGCTGTGAAATGCTTTTGGGACAAGTGTTGTTAGCTTCGCTTTGAGTCTTTTTCCCGGGGCCTTCCCCCGGACCCCGCTACTTGGGGAATCTTCCCCCAAACCCCTTCGCAAGGGCGCAACGG
>DATNQE010000110.1:0-14611 GCA_036702895.1 Trichocoleus sp.
GTCGGTCCTGAGGATCCCCCCATGAGCACGTCTTCCGGCATGGTTTTGGGTTTTCTCCTGAAGGTGTTTGGGCTGTCGTTTGCGATCGCGTTTGCCATCAAAACCGTTGGCCCCCAAATTCCAATTCCCCCAACGGTGAGCAGCAGCCTGTTGATTGTGCTGCTGCCACCCGTCGTGATGGCAGGAATTTTGCTTTGGCAGTGGAGTCGGCCTCGATCTTTTTAATAGCCCGCTGCTTGGCAGCGATACCGCCATGCGCACCCTCGACGAGATCAACGACAAAATTCGGCAGCGGCGAGCGGTGGTGGAAACAGCAGAAGCCTTCAAAGCCCGAGCGGCTGAAACCGGGCTGGAGCAGGCTGCCAAAGCCGTTGATGTGGTAGTCACGGGTACCTTTGAGCCCATGGAATCATCAGGGGCTATCCTCAATCTGGGACATACTGACCCACCGATCAAAATTCGGGAGTGTTACCTAGACGGTGTGTTGGCCTATGCCGGATTTGGCGCGGTAGATCTTTATCTGGGGGCTAGCCAACCCACCGCTGCCGAACGAGTTGGAGAAAGCACCGATAGTGAGGACATTCGGGAGCACGGTGGCGGACATGTGATCGCTGACCTGGTGGCGGGTAAGTCAGTTCACCTCAAGGCCATAGGCCAGGCCACCGACTGCTACCCCCGCGCTTCCTTAGAGACCACGATTACCCGCGACACGATTAATCAGTTCTACCTGTTTAACCCCCGCAGTCTGTACCAAAACTTTATTGTTGGGGTCAACGGTGGCGAGCGTCCTTTGTTTACCTACCTGGGACCGCTGCAGCCGCGCTTGGGTAACGCTGTCTACTCCAACCCTGGCGCCCTCTCGCCTCTACTCAATGACCCGGATTTGCAGGTAATTGGCATTGGCAGCCGCATCTTTTTAGGCGGCGGCATTGGCTATATTGCCTGGGAGGGAACGCAGCATTTTCCCCTGCAAAAGCGTTTGCCCAACCGCACGCCGATTGGCCCAGCGGCTACGGTAGCGCTCATTGGAGATGCTAAGCAGATGCAGAGCCGCTGGGTGCGAGGCTGCTATTTCAAAAGCTACGGCCCGTCTCTCATGCTGGGGGTGGGTGTTCCCATTCCCCTGCTCAATGTGGAGATAGCTCGGGGCTGCGCCATTCTCGATCAGGATCTGGTGGCTCCTGTCGTGGATTTTTCAATCCCCAGACGAGTGCGGCCCACCTTTGGCCTGGTCAGCTACGCTCAGCTGAAATCAGGCCAGATCACGATTGATGGCCGAACCGTACGCACAGCCCCCCTAGCCAGCGTTTTCCTGGCGCGCCAGGTGGCAGAGGCGCTGAAGCAGCAGATTGATGCGGGCATCTTTGAGCTGAGTCAGCCAGTCGCACCGCTGCCACGCGATCGCGCATTCCTACCGCAAGACATTTGGAGCGCTCAAGCAGGCCTTGGCTAGGCAACTTTAACTATCTGCTGTTTTGGGTTTAGGAATAGGGGTGGGAGTAGCCTCCGAGCTTCTGCTGGGCCCAGGTGGACGGCCTTTGGCGCCAGCTCTGGGTGGAAAAGGACGCTTACCACCGCCAGGGCCGCCTCGTCGGGGCGGCCCGCTGCGGCGACCCCCACCCCCCCCACCGCCTTTGCGTTTCCGGGGAGGCACAATACCTACAGCTTTGCCGTAGTCCAGGACCAGCATTTTGGCTTCCCGTTTGACGTGCAGTTCCCAGAAGTAGCCGACAGTACGGCCCTCTAAGGTGCCCTGCACCATCAGCCGAAACGCTTTGCGGGAAGCTGGCGGCCGCTTGAGACCCTGGAGAATTTTGACAATGATGACTTGCTGGTCTTCCTCGTACTGAACGATTTCACCCCGAATGGAGAAATAGTTCTCGTCTACTGGCGGCAAATCCTCCAGAGAGATCTTTGGCTGGGTGGCTGGGGTAGGTTCGGCCTCAACTTCTGACCCTGCGCTTACCGCAACGCCCTCTGTGGACTCCTCGGCAGCTGCCTTGGCCGTCGCCTCTGCGGAAGATTCTCCGTCAGTCTCCTCGTTCTCTACCCCTTCTCCCGGCAGCCCTAGGGTTTCGGGCTCCCAAACGCCCACAATTTGAACGTGGAGATCCTGGTCTTCCTCCTCGATGTCAGTTTTGCGGGTACGCGGGTAGACAACCCAGAGGTGCGGTGTTTCGAGGTTTAAATGCTTCTTAACAAGGCTAGTGACTCGGCCTAGGAGCACAGCTTCAATAGCAACCCCGTCTTCTGTCGTCAGGGTGCCCCGATTAAACTGTTCGTCCTCGGGGGCGTAGGTACCTCGAATAAGACCAATAGCCCGGTACTGCATGGGCTCACTGGGAGGCGCAATGGGCTGATAGCGGCTGGCCGCTGTATCCTCTGGTGCGGGCTCAGGGCTGCTGCTCTCCGGCTTGGGCTCAGCCTCGCTAACCTTAGCAGCTACGGCTGGCTTTGCTTGTTCGGCTGGCTTTTCGGAAGGGGTGGGTCTGGTGGGGCGCTGCGGCGGCGAAACCAGGGTTGGGCGTTTCGGCGGTGTCTTCAGTGAAGCCGATTCCGCCGAGGGATCTGTCGGTGATTTAGAAAAATCTGGGGAGTGACTCGCTGCCGAATTCATAGCACCACCAATATCCTCAACACAAAACAAGGGGTCTGCCGACGACCAACCTTGCAACTTTTAAGCCTAGCGTAACATCCCAGTTGTGACTGTCACGGGTTTGTCACGATCCGCAGGCTAAAGCGTTCCAAGGCTGAGTGCTCCAAGAGGTATGGGACACCCATATCTATCGGCGACCGCTGCCGCTATCGGCTTTCTAACTCTACTTCCACCTGATATTGGCCTATATCCGCATCTTTTTTGAGGGACTTTTTCATTTCTTCTTCAAATTAGAGCAACTGCGATCGCGCCGCTCCCCAGCACTCCAGAAGCAGTTCTCCGATGGCGCTAATATGGGCTTAGTGTTAAGGCAAAGAGTATGGCTGCAAATAAAAACCGCTGGTTTATTGGGATAGTTCTGATCTTTTCCCTAGTGGCCCTGCTAGCGGTTTCTCTGCTGCCCCTGTTCGGCAGTACTAACCGCCGCGCCACCACGGCTGGATCTACGCCTACAAGCAATGCTCAGGCCGAGCTAGAGTCAAGGGCCAGAGGGTATGAGCTGGTGCTCCAGCGCGAGCCGGACAACAAAGCTGCGCTAGAGGGCTTGGTTGAGGCAAAGATTCAGCTGGGCGACCTTCAGGGATTAGTAGATCCCCTAACCCGACTGGCTGATCTCAATCCAGATGTGGCAGATTATCGTGTCCTGCTGGGCCAGGCTAAGCAGGAAATGGGAGACCTAGAAGGAGCTGCCCAGGCCTATCGTCAAGTACTCGATCAACAGCCAGGTAATATGAATGCTCTGCAGGGCTTGGTGGCCTTGCTGGTGCAGCAAAACCGCTCCCAGGCTGCCGTAGGGCTGCTGCAAGATACCCTGAGGGATGCAGAAAAGCTCGGATCAACCGGGAGTAATGCAGTCAACACTACTTCCGTCAGGCTTCTGCTGGCTGATGTTTACGTCCGTGACCAGAAGGTTGACCAGGCCTTGAAGCTCTACGACCAAGCTAGTCAAGAGGCTCCAGAAGACTTTCGCCCAATCTTGGCTAAAGCGCTAGTGCTCAGAGGTCAGGACCGCCAGGACGAGGCCAAGCCGCTATTTGATCAGGCTTTGGCTATGGCTCCTGCCCAGTATAAGGATCAGATTCAGCAGATGGCCGCCCAAGGTAGCGCTGCGCCGGAGTCTCCTCAGCCAGCCCCCGCCGCTCCCGCTGAACCAACCGCACCGCCAGCAGGTGCAGTGGCGCCGACGACCCCTTAGCGATACCCCAGGGTTCACAATGCCAGATTTCTAATGGCTGTAGGAAAATGGCTGTGGAAAATCAACTCCACACCCTTGAAGAGGGAGCGCTAAAGAAAACGCTTCAAGCAAAGTTGCTTTAAGCAAAATTAACAAAGCAGATATTAAATAGGCTCCCTGGTTGTACCAGGGAGCCTAAAATGTGCGAATGATTTGCCGCCAGTTAACTTACCGCCTGCGCTGTCTGCTGCGAGGAAGGTGCATCAGCGGTTCTCCTGGCAACTTCTGTTTGAGGATCGACTGATTTAAATTCGATATGGTTCACCAGAGTTGTCACAAAGGCAAACAGCAGGAAAGGAAGGGAAAGAACCAGGATTAGACCCACTGTTGCTAGGGCAAAAATAGGTTGGCGGGCGCCCATAAGGGCCAAAGAAGCGGCCAGACTAATGAGTAGAATAACGAGCCAAACAATGACCTGGCCGTAAATATCGCCAAACGTCAAAGTACAGACGAAACGGTACTTTTGAGTTTTGTCCATAGATTTGTCCTGAAACAGTTCTGGATTCTCTCAGCATATCGGGCAGACCTGCCTCCCTGCCGTTTCTAAACATTTTCACAAGGGTTGAAATTTAATGTTGCAATCTGTGAAAATTTTCGTCCGCCAGGTGACTGCTGCTGCAGCTTCTTTACCTGAAACGTAAGGGGTTTCGGCTAGTTGTGAATTGGACCGGCTCTATATGTGCGTTGCTGTAACTGCGCTACCAGCCGTTTTATTCAGGCCTAGCGCTGCTCGAAGGATGATGAGTGCCTAAGTAAAGTTGTGTATCGATATATCTTGTTCTATAAGCCCTACGACGTGCTGAGCCAATTTAGCGGCGATGGGGCAGCAGAGAAATTAGAGCACTCTGAAGATGCGCAAACTCAGCGTCAGACCTTGAAGGACTACATTGCGGTGCCCGATATTTATCCGGTAGGGCGCCTTGATCGCGACAGCGAAGGGCTGATGCTGCTGACGGATAATGGGCGCCTACAGCACCGACTGACTGACCCTCGCTATGCCCACAGCAAGACCTATTGGGTGCAGGTGGAGCACGTGCCAGATGAAGCGGCGTTGCGTCAGCTTCGCAGCGGCGTTGACATCAAAGACTATCGCACTCGTCCCGCCCAAGTGAGGCTGCTGCCGCAAGAGCCGGATTTGCCGCCCCGTAACCCACCAATTCGGTTTCGCAAGACTGTGCCAACCGCCTGGCTGGAAGTTACTATTACGGAGGGTCGCAACCGCCAGGTAAGGCGCATGACTGCGGCAGTCGGACATCCTACGCTGCGGTTGGTCAGAGTTGCGATCGCACACCTGCGTCTGGAGGGTCTCACCCCCGGCCAGTGGCGGGACCTAAACGCCGCTGAGCAGAGGCAACTCCTGCGCTTATGAAGCATAATCGAGTAAAACAACCCTAAAGATGGCCCTGTTTGCCTGCGCCCATACGCCCAAACTCCTCAGGCAATGTGAGAAGGCAGCGCGTGTGGTCTTACATCTGTCGTGATCGGCTGCTGTGACGTTAGGCTGTGTATGCTGATTTGTCCCCGTTGTGCCTTTGAAAACCCTGACCAGAACCGCTTCTGCCAGCAGTGTGGCTACGCGCTTCAGGTTTGGCGGGCATGGATTATGCCTCGGGGCGATGCGGCAGACACTGCCGCTGAATCAGACGTATTCCCGGCCTCACCTCCAGAGCAGCCTACAGCGTTAGCGTCAGAACAGCCTTCGACGCAACCCCCAACTTCAAAGCACGCTGCCCAAGCGCTGCTGAGCTTAGCCGATCTTCTTCCTACCTACCCTTACCTAGACGCCCAGCAGCGCTACCAGCTGCAGCCTGACCCCAGGGGCCGAGCTTCAGGGGGACAGGCCTTGAGCTCAGTGATTAGCGCTACGGTAATTGACTGCCAACCGGCTGACGAGTCTCCCCTGGGCAATCTTCAAAGCCAGGACTCTAGCCTGCCTGAGTTAAGTAGCGGTCTCCCCTCAACCGCAGTCCTGCCTCCAGAAGCTGCGCCCTACTTAGCGCTGCAGGCTCGTTTCTTCCCGACTATCCCTGCGCTACACGATGCCTGGCAGGCGACTGCCTACACAGTGCTGCTTGTAGAAGATCGCGCCTCCTGGTCGCTGCTGGGGGATATGTGGAAGTTAGGAGCAGTCGATCCGCTGCAGCAGCTGCACTGGTTTTATAAGATGGCTGAACTCTGGGAGGCTTTGGCCGAATGGCATGGCCAAAGCAGCCTGCTGGATCCAGCTAATCTTCGTGTTGATGAGGATCAGATCCTGTGTTTGACTTACCTTACACGGGATGCCGCTGGCCCAGCCCCTCAGCTTGCAGCCTTGGGGCAGCTGTGGGAGGGCTTGATTGAGCCTGCTCAAGATGCCGTCCCGACCGAGCTAAAACTGCTCATCGATCAGTTGGCCGTTGGCAAATTCGAATCAACCACAGCGCTGCTCGCTCAACTGGTGCAGTTAGCGGATGCTTTTCAGGCTGAGCCTGAGCGACCTAGTGAGGCTGCCGCTCCATCTGCTTACACAGATCCTGCCGCTGCTGCAGAGCCGGTCGACGGTTCTTTGCGCCATCCGCCTGCAGCACCAACCTTGGAGTCGGTTCCAGAGGCTGAGCTTGAGCTGCCCACGCTAGATGAGCTAGAAGACGCCTTGGGCGACGAGGATACCGCCTCCATTGAAGAGCTTGAAGAGGGGGAGGAGAGCCTCGATCTGCCAACTATGGTGCTGCCGATGAAGATTGTGCAGCTCGACGAGGCTGGGCGCACTCACGTTGGACGGCAGCGAGACCACAATGAGGACTTCTTTTGTGCTCAAACTGAGCTGACTAAGCTCGAGGGGCCGCAGGGAAGCTCTTTGGGGGTCAAGGGGCTATATATTCTCTGCGACGGCATGGGTGGCCATGCCTCTGGGGAGGTCGCCAGCAGCCTCGCGGTTAAAACTCTGCAAGATTACTTTGTTGAGAACCCAGTCGAAGCCCTGCCGGAAGAAGCAGTGCTGGTCGAAGCCGTTGTTTCGGCTAACCAAGCTATTTACGAGATTAACCAGGGAGATGCCCGCTCAGGCCATGGCCGCATGGGCACGACCCTAGTGATGCTAATGCTGGCTAATGATCGGGCCGTAGCTGCTCATGTAGGCGATAGTCGTCTCTACTGCTACACCCGGCGTTCAGGATTGAAGCAGGTTACGGTGGATCATGAGGTGGGTCAGCGAGAGATTCAGCGGGGTGTCGAACCTGCGATCGCATATGCCCGTCCCGACGCCTACCAGCTCACTCAAGCGCTCGGCCCCCGCAGCCGTAGCGAACTCCGGCCGGGCATTAATTTTCTAGATATTACAGAAGATAGCTTGTTCATCCTTTGCTCAGATGGCCTTAGCGACAACGATCTGCTTGAGCAGCACTGCAGCACTCATATAGAGCCTTTGCTGAAATCCCAGGCTGATTTGGAAGAAGGGGTTAATCGCCTCATTGAGCTGGCCAATGAGCACAACGGGCATGACAACATCACAGCCATCCTGGTGCGGATTAAGCTGCGGCCTAGTATGGACAAGCTTCCCGCTGCCTAGCGACCTGCCAAAATTTTCCGCGTCCTAAAGTCTTAAGTAGTCAATCCGTCGCCAGCGCTGCCTGTGTCAGGAGCTCTTAACGATGTTAAGGGCGCCGAGCAGCTGCGCCTACTTGGCCACTAACCTGCATTAATTCCTAAAGCAAAGCGCTTCCAGTACTGTTCTGCAAGCGCTTATCACCACTATGCGAGCCCCATGAAAGGCCTGTAAGGCCATCGGCTACTCTTCCCAGCTCTCCACAGCCAGTAGGTCTTGAATCGGATCCTGCATTGAGAAGTCAAAGTCTTCTAGCTCTTTGCGCAAATGCTTCCACTCATCCCCAAAGAGAAAGGCAATTTTCCAGAGGGGGTCTTCTGGCTTGATCACCCGAGACTTATTTACCAGGGATTGCACCTGGCGCTGGAATTTCACCATCGGATGAGCAACCTGTTGGTTGGTCATAGTTTCAGTCATATTTTTAGATTTTTCAAAAACTTCTATGGAATTGCTGGCGAGGGACGGACAACACAATGGGTTGAAGCTAGCCGTGCTGCCAGAACTTTCTTTTCCAGAGATTAACGATAGCACAGTAATTGTCAGATCAACACCTGCCAGTTCGTTAAGATGGAATCTGCCGACTTGGTTGATACACTTAAACATCGTTAACGCAGCGCAGTCCTAGACCGATGGCTCTCTCCGAAGCAGTGGGCGCTCAGCCCGAAAAAATCCACCTCCCTCGTACCAGCGAATCGGAACCACTCAAGCAGATTCGCCACACGTTTTCTCACGTCATGGCGATGGCGGTGCAAAAGCTTTTCCCTAAAGCCCAGGTCACTATCGGTCCCTGGACTGAAAACGGCTTCTACTACGACTTTGACAGCCCCGATCCCTTTACAGAAAAGGACCTAAAGGCGATCAAGAAGGAGATGATCAAGATCATCAACAAAGGGCTGCCGATTGCTCCTGAGACCGTCAGTCGGGAGGAAGCTCAGCGCCGTATCGAAGCAGTGCAGGAACCCTACAAGCTAGAGATTTTGGAGGGTCTCCAGGATCCCATCACCCTGTACCACCTGGGAGATGAGTGGTGGGACCTCTGTGCTGGGCCCCACGTCAGCAACACTAAAGACCTCAACCCAAAGGCGTTTGAGCTTGAAAGCGTTGCGGGTGCCTACTGGCGGGGTGACGAAAATCGGGCTCAGCTACAGCGCATTTACGGCACTGCTTGGGAAACTCCGGAGCAGCTGGCTGAGTATCAGCGGCGCCGCGAAGAGGCCAAGCGCCGGGATCACCGCAAGCTAGGCAAGGAGCTGGGCCTGTTCATCTTTTCTGATGATGTGGGTCCCGGTTTGCCTCTGTGGACCCCCAAAGGTACCGTACTGCGCTCAACGCTAGAAGGTTTTCTCAAGGACGAGCAAACCAAGCGCGGCTACCTGCCTGTGGTGACTCCCCACATTGCGCGGGTGGACTTGTTCAAAACCTCGGGCCACTGGCAAAACTATCGGGAGGATATGTTCCCCCTGATGGCGGAGGACGATGCTGCCCGTTTGGCGGAGCAGGGCTTTGTCATGAAGCCGATGAACTGTCCCTTTCACATCCAAATTTATAAGAGCGAGCTGCGCTCGTACCGAGATCTACCCATGCGGCTAGCCGAGTTTGGCACTGTGTACCGCTATGAGCAGTCGGGTGAGCTCGGTGGTCTAACTCGGGTACGCGGCTTTACTGTGGATGACTCCCACCTGTTTGTCACCCCACAGCAGCTCGATGACGAGTTTCTCAAGGTGGTGGATCTAATCCTGTCGGTGTTTAACAGCCTGAAGTTGAAGAACTTCAAGGCCCGCTTGAGCTTCCGCGATCCGGAGTCGGATAAATACATTGGCTCTGATGCGGTATGGGAGACCTCGCAGAACGCCATTCGGCGCGCTGTGCAAACCCTGGGTATGGATCACTTTGAAGCCCCGGGAGAAGCGGCCTTCTATGGGCCTAAGCTCGACTTTATCTTCCGCGATGCTCTGGAGCGGGAGTGGCAGCTCGGCACCGTGCAGGTAGATTACAACCTGCCTGAGCGCTTTGACCTGGAATATGTGTCTGAGGACGGCTCTCGTCAGCGCCCCGTCATGATCCACCGAGCGCCCTTTGGCTCTCTAGAGCGCCTCATCGGCATTCTAGTCGAGGAGTACGCTGGGGACTTTCCGCTGTGGCTGGCTCCAGTCCAGGCTAAGCTGCTGCCCGTTACTGAGGAGCAGCTAGGCTTTGCGCATCAGGTTGCCGACCAAATGCGGGCTAAAGGCATCCGGGTGGAAGTAGACACCAGCGGTGATCGCTTGGGCAAGATGATTCGCAATGCTGAGACAGGCAAAATTCCAGTGATGGCGGTGATCGGCGCCAAGGAAGTGGAGGCTAACGCTCTTAGCGTCCGCACCCGGGCTCAGGGAGAGCTAGGAGCGATCTCGGTGGCGGAAGTCATCGAGCGGATGGCTAGTGCGATCGCAGAGCGCACCGACTTCTAAAGCTCACCCCTTCTGGCTAGGCATACTCAACAAGCGTGTTCAGCAAGCGTATTCAATCTGGGGGTAGGTCCTGATTATGGGCCTACCCTTTCCTCTACTTGGTTGAGCTCATTGTGGAACTCCTGCATCGACTGAATAAGCCGATCGACTTCCGCTTGATTAGCGGCCTGGCGTTCCTGGACCAAGCCGGAAACCGCATCAAGACAGGCGTTTAAGCCAGCGGCAAACTCGTATCGAGTGACAGCCTGGTCACCGCGAAACGTCCCGTCGGGGTAGCCCGCTAGACAGCCATAGTTGGCAAACAGGCTTTGCACGGCTTGGTAAGCCCAGTGATCGGGGGAAAGATCTGAGAAACTAGCGGCCGGAGGTTGAGAAACGCTATTGACCTGAGCTGTTTCGGTTTCAGCCCAGGTCATCGGCATGGGGGCTACAGCCATCGCCGCTGCGCCTAGGGCGACGACAAGACGGCGCCAGTGGCCAAAGCGGCGCGGGTTACTAGAGGGTGAATCGAAGCGATTGAAGTAGGTCATTACGAGGGAGGCCAACAGGCCTCGGGTATCAGTAAACGTGTGCTTAGATCAGGGTGACTGGGCAGAAGAATCAGCAGTTCCTGAAGGCTGTAAGGAGCTTGAAAAATGGTAGGATGCCTTTCGCCTTGGTTACGTAATGGAGAGCCAGGCCGCTGGCAACTGCCCTGGAGAACTTGCTGTGCCCAACTCTGTGACGGTCACTGTACCTGCAACGACCGCTAATATTGGTCCTGGTTTCGACTGCCTGGGCGCAGCGCTGACGCTCTACAACCGATTTCAGTTTTCGGCTCTAGACCAACCGGCAGGAACAGTGCAGATCGAGGTGACAGGGCTAGAGGCTGATCGAGTCAGCACCACTGCCGACAATCTTGCTTATCGGGCGTTTGCTAAAGCCTTTGAGAAGCTTCAGCGGCCGGCCCCTGCCGTTAGCATTGCCCTTGATCTAGGCGTGCCTCTAGCCAGGGGTTTGGGCAGTTCGTCTACTGCTATTGTAGGAGGCCTGCTAGGGGCTAACCACCTGGCCGGGACTCCTTTTAGTCAGAGCGATTTGGTAGAGCTGGCCACCGAAATAGAGGGCCATCCCGACAACGTTGTGCCTGCCTTAGTAGGAGGCTGTCAGCTAGCGGCAGCGAGCCCCGCTGGTCAATGGACCTTGTGCGATGTGCCGTGGCACGAAGCGGTGGTTCCAGTCGTTGCGATTCCTGATTTCGAGCTGTCTACTGAGGCGGCCAGAAGCGTGTTGCCTCAGACCTACAGTCGAGCCGATGCGATCTTTAACATGGCCCACCTAGGGCTGCTGCTGCGGGGACTGGCGACAGGCAGCGCCCAGTGGCTGCGAGAGGCGCTGTGCGATCGCATTCATCAGCCCTACCGCAAGGCCCTCATTCCGGGATACGACGCGGTTACTGCAGCCGTGATAGAGGCAGGTGGACATGGCCTTGTAATTAGCGGGGCAGGGCCAACGCTGCTGGCCCTAACAGCCCCTGATAAAGCCCTGGCTGTTCAAACGGCCATTGAGCAGGCTTGGAGAGAGACGGTTTCTGCCCTTAACGTTCAGGTGCTCGCTTTGGATACCGAAGGAGCTCGCGTCGATACAGCTGCCTAACGCCTGCAGCATTCCTGCGAGCGAAGTCATCGTTTCGAAATCTTGCAACAGACAAGCTTACATTGATTTACATAAATGCGAGTAAATGCTCGAAGCAATTTATTCGCATGATTTCTGCACGAACTTCCAGACCCCCTTTCACGTCAGCTTCATCGGCGTAAAATTTCTGGAGATCTCCGTAAATATCCCTTATCAAAAGTTAATAAAGTTTTCTATACTGGTAACCGGGCGCACTGATAGTGAGTATTTTTGCCCATTGCCCTCTACCTCCGGTTAGTACGCCTAGTCGTAATACCCACGAGGCCACGACATCCCGTGCTAGATTCCTCCGACCTGATCCGTCTGGGTAGGCCGCTGCGAACCAAGAGCGAGTACACCCTTCGATGCCGACATCCCAGGGTCATGTCCGCCTCAGCTAGACCACTACCTCAACCGGAACATCAGATACGCTGCTGTTCTTTCGGAATTCACGTGGACTTGTGATGATTAGCGAACAGTTTCCGTGGCTAACGGCCCTTGTTTTACTGCCGATTCTGGCCATTCTCCCCATCCCCGTACTGCCAGATCGTAACGGTCAAACGCTACGCTTGTATGCCCTGGGGATTGGCTTCATTGAATTTGCCCTAACTCTCTACACATTTGCCCGCTTTTATCACCTCGACCAGTCAGGTTTGCAACTCGCTGAAAGCTACAGTTGGGTACCTCAGATTGGCCTCAACTGGGCCTTAGCGGTCGATGGTCTATCCATGCCGCTGGTGGTTCTCAGCGGACTCGTAACCACCCTGGCCATCCTGGCTTCGTGGAATGTAACCCGTAAGCCGCGCCTCTACTTCAGCCTGCTGCTGCTGATGTTTAGCGCCCAGATTGGCGTGTTTCTAGCCCAGGATCTGATTCTGTTTTTCTTCATGTGGGAACTGGAGCTGGTTCCGGTCTACCTGCTGATTTCCATTTGGGGCGGTCAGAAGCGCCTCTATGCGGCTACCAAGTTCATTCTCTATACCGCAGTTGGCTCTGTCTTCATTCTGGTTGCGGCCCTGGCGATGGCCTTCTACGGCGACCATGTCACCTTCAACCTGAGTGAACTGGCTCTCAAAAACTACTCGACTCCCTTCCAGCTACTCGTCTATGCGGCGCTGCTTGTCGCCTTTGCCGTTAAGTTGCCGGTTTTCCCGCTGCATACTTGGCTGCCGGATGCCCACAGCGAAGCCCCTGCGCCCGTTTCCATGATTTTGGCTGGCGTGCTGCTGAAGATGGCAGGCTACGGCATCATCCGCATGAACATTGAGATGCTGCCCGATGCCCACGTTTACTTCGCGCCGATCCTGGCGGTTCTCGGTGTCGTAAACATTCTGTACGCTTCTTTGACTGCCTTTGGCCAGGACAACCTCAAGCGCCGGATGGCCTACTCCTCCGTAGCGCACATGGGCTTCGTGCTGATTGGCTGTTCTGCGTTTACCACGCTGGGCATGAGTGGCGCAGTTCTCCAGATGATCTCCCATGGCCTGATTGCTGCGGTGATGTTCTTCCTATCTGGCGTGGCCTACGAGCGCACCCACACCCTTGACATGGACGTGATGGGCGGCATGGCCCGCAAAATGCCGACGACGTTTGCCTTCTTCACGGCCGCTTCCATGGCTTCCCTGGCGTTGCCCGGCATGAGCGGCTTTGTCAGTGAACTGGCGGTCTTCCTAGGAATGGCCACCAGCGATGCCTACAGCACTTCCTTTAAAGTGGCTGTGATTGTGCTGGCGGCTATTGGCGTGGTGCTCTCTCCCATCTACCTGCTCTCTATGCTGCGCCGCATCTTCTATGGGGCTCCGGGCGAGATTTTGAGCAAGGTGACTAACGTTATTGATATTCGCCCTCGCGAAGCCTTTGTGGCGCTGTGTCTGTTGGTGCCCATCATTGGAATTGGGCTGTACCCCAAGCTGGCGACTCAGATCTACGATGCTAAAACGGTGGAGGTTTCCGCTCGTGTGCAGGATACCTTACTGGTAGCAGAGCAGTTCTCTGGGCTGTATGCCCGTGTTCTGCAGGCACCTGAGCTGACAGCAAGTACCCCACAGGCTCTGGCTAACTTTGCCATTGACTAAGTAGTCTGCACCTTAAATAGCATCAGTAAATAGCATCAGTGCCTAACCCTTGGATCGGGCTAGGCACTATTTTTTGGTGATGTACCCCTGACAAGTGCATTCTCGAGTTATTCACGGTTTCGCCCAATACTGTTCTACGACAACCGTAAATGTACTCTCGTAATGCCGAAGTCCTATGACGCTTTCCGTAGTGTCTCTCTGGGCGTTCTAGTCCCCATCTTGAAGGATAGAACGGTAGATGGAAGCCATCTATCTGTTCCTGATATGTCAGTGCATTTCACCGCTATGAGCCAGTCTAAGCAATGTCCCCACTGCCGTAACCAGAAGCTGCAGCGCATTGGGGTGTCCGGCATCAGAAAATGTGTTGAGTGTGGTGCTTTCGTCGACCTGCGTAAGAAGGGCTGGCTAAAGCGGCTTATTTCCGCCTGAGTCTTCCTTGAGGCTGCTTCTGAGTTGAGAAGGAATAGTTTAGGCTAATAGCAGAGTAGCTTGAGGGTATTTCAACCGTTTCTTGAACCCTAACCTTTAGTTGATCTGCTGGCGACCGCTAAATCCGCTTGAGTGCTGTCGTCCTCGCTGAGACTCCTAATTCAAAACAGGCAGGCCATGAAATTTTTTACTAAACCCGGCCCGGATCTATCTGATCGAGTTCCCCCTGGACAGCACCTTGCCAGTGGTTTTCCTGTGTTGACCTATGGGGAAACCCCTCATGTTGCTGTTAATGCCTGGGAGCTCAAGGTGTGGGGCCTGGCAGCGCCCAAGACGTTCACCTGGGACGAGTTTATGAATTTACCCCAGGCCGACTTTACCGCTGATTTTCACTGCGTTACAACCTGGTCGAAATTAGACGTTAAGTGGCGGGGCACCAAGGTGACTGACGCCATGGCAGCCCTGAACGTCGATCCAGCCGCTGCTCATGTCATGCTCCACTGCTACGGCGGCTACACCACTAATTTGGCC
>DATNQE010000495.1:0-3556 GCA_036702895.1 Trichocoleus sp.
CCGACAGCGACAGACCGCTCTCCTTCAGCTTGTCCTTCACCTCATCCCACAGGGCCGCGCCCCGCAGGGAGCGCTCTATCAGCTCGTCCATGTCCCCTCTATAGCCATTAATACGAGCGCCGAAGGCAATGTTTTCGTAGATCGATTTGGGGAAGGGGTTAGGCTTTTGAAACACCATGCCGATGCGACGGCGCAGCTCTACTGGGTCCACGGAGCGATCGTAGAGGCTTTTACCTTGATAGGTGATGCGCCCCTCCATGCGGGCGCTCGGAATCAAGTCGTTCATTCGGTTGAAGCAGCGCAAAATGGTGCTCTTACCGCAGCCGGAGGGACCGATAAACGCCACGATTTGATTTTTGGGGATGTTGAGAAACACATCCCGAACAGCTAGCGTTGAGCCGTAGTAAACAGAAACGTTTTCTGCCTGCAGGGCCAGGTCTTTATAGGTCTGAGTGTAGGAATCTTGCAGCATAACGTGATGAGTTAGCGGGACATCGGGCGGGTTTCAAGCGCTTGGGAGAGCAGCGAAGGAACTAAATGCCGCGTTAGTGCGATTTTTGGAAGCGGTTACGCAAATAGATAGCGATCGCGTTCATGCCCAGCAGCACTATCAACAGCACGATGATGGCTGAGGCAGAAATGTCGTGGAAATCCTTTTGAGGGCGGCTGACCCAGTTGTAAACCTGAATGGGGAGTACGGTAAACGGGCTCCTCAAGCCTTCTGGCAGGAAGGGGACGAAAGTTAGCGCTCCAATGGCGATCAGCGGCGCTGTTTCCCCGATAGCTCGAGACAGGGCCAGGATCATTCCAGTGAGAATACCCGGAAACGCCGAGGGCAGCACATGGGACCAGACTACCTCCCAGCGAGTTGCCCCTAACGCAAAACCCGCCAAACGCGTACTGTCGGGCACCGCCCGCAGCGCCTCACGGGTTGCCACGATAATGATGGGCAGAATCAGCAGTACCAGGGTCAGTGCCCCAGAGATAACGCTGCGACCGCCGGTAACATCTCTACCAAGCTGCACAAAGGCTGCCAGGCCCAGCAGGCCGTAAATAATAGACGGAACCCCCGCTAGATTGCTGATGTTGACCTCAACGAAGCGGCTAAACCAGTTGTCCTTGGAGAACTCCTCCAGGTAAATACCGGCTCCAACCCCTACCGGGAAGGAAATAATCGCCACCACAGCCATAATCCACAGCGTACCAGCCAGAGCCGCAATCACACCGGCGCTTTCTGCCCGGCGGGAAGGAAAGCTGGTGAGAAAACCCCAGTTTAGCCCCGGCAGACCATCGATGAGAATGTCGATCAGCAGCCAAGCGAGTACCAAGACCGCAATAGCTACAGCTGCCCAAGCCGCCCCTTGAAAGAGGTTGTCTGCACGATAGCGTCCTGACAGGTTCTGGTTAAACCCTGGCGATGCTGCCCTAGGAGCGGAGCTCAAATTATTTTGAGAAATGTTGCTAGCCATTACTCGTACTTCTCCCGGAAGCGACGCACAAACCAGAAGCTAAACAGGTTGAGAACCAGGGTCATCAAAAAGAGGGTCATGCCGACCGCAAAGATGGTCTTGAAGGCAAGGGAACCCACGGGTGTATCGCCTAAACTGACCTGCACAATAAAGGCCGTCATGGTCATTACCGGCACGAAGGGGTTGAGGCCCAAGGTCGGGTTCTGCCCTGCTGCTAGGGTTACGATCATCGTTTCGCCAATAGCGCGCGAGACCGCCAGAATCACCGAGGCCACAATCCCCGACAGCGCTGCTGGCAGCACCACCGATGTGATAGTTTCCCGACGGGTTGCACCAAGCGCGTAGGCCCCATCCCGCAGGCTGCGAGGTACGGAGTAAATAGCATCCTCACTGAGCGAAGCAACTAGTGGTGTAATGCTAATCCCCAGCACCAAGCCTGCACTCAATGCGTTAAAACCCTGCAGCCCAGGAATAAAGGACTGTAGAAAGGGTGTGATTGTCAGCAGGGCAAAGTAGCCAAACACAACGGAGGGAATGCCCGCCAGAATTTCTAGCACTGGCTTAAGAATTCGGCGCACGTTGGGTTTGGCGTATTCGCTTAGACAGATAGCGGCCAGCAAGCCCAGCGGCAGCGCCACTGAAATAGCGATGAGTGAGGTCAGCACTGTAGCGCTGATGAGCACGAAAATACCGAACTGCTTGCTGGTAAACAGTGGCGTCCAGCGGGTATCGGTCAGAAAGTTCCAGAAGGGAACTTCTTGGAAGAACTCGAACGTCTCAAAAATTAGAGTTGCAACAATGCCCAGGGTAGTCAGGATGGATACCGCTGCAAACGCCCCGGTGACCGCGACAATAAGGTTTTGAATTTGCTTGCTCCTTTGGCGGTTTGGTCGCCACAGAGCATCTGAATTTTGAATAGGGACTTCAGCAGTCATCTACAGAATTTACCCAAAGAACTCGACTGTATACACAGGAACCAGTCACAGGCGGCAAATCAGGAAAAGCGGCCTGATACCCCAAGAAAAGCAGAGCTGTTACTAACTTTGGAAAGCACCTAAGGTTGAGGGCGAAAGGCATCCTTTCGCCCTCAAAACCTATCTCTTAGAGCTTATCAGACAGCTTGACACCCTCAGAGGGCTCACCTTCGTAGATAGAGCCTGTGGTGCCATTGGTTACTCTAGCAACGACTTTTTCAGTTAGGTCGTTAGGAAGTGCGACATAGCCAGTTTCAGAAATGAAGTCCTGGTTTGCAGGATCAACCTGAAAATCGACGAATGCCGCAACTTGGGGTTTAGTCTCGTAAGCTTCCTTGCTTACGTAGATAAAGACAGGACGAGAGAGGGGATTATAGCTACCGTCAGCTACCGTTTCGCGGGTGGGGGCAACACATTCCCCTGCCTCGTTCTCGATCTCAATAGCCTTCAGGCTACCCTCGTTCTCCTCGTAGTAGGCATATCCCAGGTAGCCGAGTCCACCTTCGGAGGACGTAACCCCTTGGACGATTACGTTGTCGTCTTCGGTGGCGGTGTAGTCACCCCGGCTGGCCCCTTCTTCACCATTGACAGAGCCCGTGAAGTAGTCGAAGGTGCCGGAGTCGGTGCCGGGGCCGTAGAGAGCCAGCGGCTGATTGGGAAATTCGGATCTAACCTGATTCCAGTTGGAAACTTTGCCCTCAGCTTCAGGTGCCCAAATCGCGTTCAGCTCCTCGACAGTCAGACACTGGGCCCAGTCGTTTGCGTTGTTAGCAACCACGGTGAGACCATCAAAAGCTAGGGGCAGCTCAACAAATTCAACCCCAGCTGCCTCGCAGGCCTCGATCTCTTCCTGCTTAATAGGGCGAGAAGCGTTAGAGATATCGGTTTCGCCTGAGCAGAACTTTTCGAAGCCGCCGCCAGTTCCAGAAACCCCGACGGTTACGCGGGTGCCAGAGTTAGCCGCCATGAATTCTTCGGCCATGGCTTCGGAGATGGGGAACACGGTGCTGGAGCCATCTACCTGAATATCCCCAGAGACAGCGTCGCCGCTGGCTGCAGTTTCGGTGCCTTCTGTGGTCGTTGCTGTGTTAGAACCACCGCCGCAAGCCGCTA